>CADCQE010000327.1 GCA_902803505.1 uncultured Lachnospiraceae bacterium
AAAAAAAAAAAAAAAATGCTGCAATGAGAACCGTCCCTCCTGCATCATTTTATGTCGCAAAGAGAACCGTCCCTACTGCGTCATTTCCTTACAGCGGCTTTGCCTGCTCAGCGGCCTCCCGCAGGGACAGGCCTTCTCTCCTGGCGATGGCCTTCAGGTCTTCATACTCCGCTTTTGCACGGGAAACCCCGTACCCGGTACTGCGCTTGTAGTTCACACTCCCGAGGGGAGTGTCAGAGGCAGAGGCCGTGCGGTCCAGCACATAGCGGCGGTGCAGGGTCTCGCGTACGCCGATGGTGGAGCTGAGGCGGAAGAGGAGGCGGACAAAGCGATCCCGCTCTTCCTCCCGGCAGAGGAGCGCCAGCACTGTGCCAGGGCGCATCTTTTTCATCTGAACCGCTGTCATCCACACATCGAGAGCTCCCGCTGCAAGCAGCTCCTCCGCCGCAAAGCCCAGCTCCTCCCCCGTCATATCGTCAATATTGCAGGAGAGCTCCAGCACCCTGTCCGTGGAGGCAGAGAGAGAAGAAGACTCGGGCTCAGCCGCGCCGAGGAAGGCGCGCAGGCAATTGAGACGGGTGAATTCTTTCTTCCCGAAGCCGTAGCCGATGCGCTCGATCTTCATGGCAGGGGCATTTCCGTATGTATCGGCATAATGGGCGATGAGCGCGGCCCCTGTCGGGGTGCAGAGCTCACCTTCGATCTGTCCCGCCTGCGTGGGCACCCCTTTCAGGAGAAGTGCCGTTGCCGGGGCCGGGACCGGCAGGACGCCGTGAGCGCAGCGCACGAAGCCGTATCCTGTGGTGACAGGGGAGGAGACGATGCGGTCTGCGCCCAGAATGTCAAGGAGCACCGCAACACAAGTGATGTCGGCAATCGCGTCCATCATGCCCACCTCATGGAGATGGATTTCATTTACCCGTGTTCTGTGGACAGCGCTCTCCGCCAGGGCAATTTCTTCATAGATCTGCAGAACCTGCTCCGTGACCGACGGGGGGAGCTTCAGCTTGTGGATGATCCCCCGGATCTCCTCCATGGAGTGATGCTCGTGATGGTGTCCATGGCCGTGAGAATGCTCGTGGTCGTGAGAGTGCTCATGGTCATGAGAGTGTTCATGGTCATGAGGGTGCTCATGATCGTGAGGGTGTTCATGGTCGTGAGGGTGTTCATGGTCATGAGAATGCTCATGGTCATGAGAGTGCTCATGGTCGTGAAGGTGTTCATGGTCGTGAGGGTGTTCATGGTCATGAGAATGCTCATGGTCATGAGGGTGTTCATGATCATGGAAATGCTCCGGCGCGTCAGAAGAGACAGACTCCTCCTCCCCATTCACAAGCACGGAAAACGCAGTGCCCGAGATGCCGGACTTTAACACCTTCCGGGCCGCTATTGTCAAGCCCTCCGGTCCCATGTGGTCAATCCGCTCATGGAACAGCAGGGCTTCCTCCTCTGTCAGGAGGTCATAGAGGGCTGCGGAGAGCATATCCCCTGCAGCGCCCATCCCGCAGTCCAGAAATAAGATTCTGTTGTCTTTCTTCATTTTTTTCCTGCCTCCATGTGATTGATACGGCTTGCGAGATATCCGGCGCCGAAGCCGTTGTCGATGTTCACGACACTGACCCCGCTGGCGCAGGAATTTAACATCGACAGGAGCGCCGAGAGGCCTCCGAAGGAAGCTCCGTAGCCGACGGATGTGGGCACGGCGATGACCGGGCAGTCGGCGAGGCCCCCGATGACACTCGCGAGGGCTCCCTCCATTCCGGCCACGGCGATGATCACGCTTGCGGAGGCGATCTCGTCGATATGGGGCAGGAGCCGGTGGAGGCCGGCGACACCCACGTCGAAGACCCTCCTGACTTCATTGCCGAGAAACTCCGCTGTCAGTGCCGCTTCTTCCGCCACCGGAATATCGCTGGTGCCGCCTGTCGCAATCAGGATTGTGCCGATCCCGTCCGCCTTCGGCAGCTCTCCGAAGATGGCGATCCCTGCGCTGTCGTGGTATTGAAAGGGGGATTCGCTCATTTCCAGAAGGCATTCTGCTTTCTCTTCATCCAGCCTCGTCACAAGAATGCGATCCTGGCCGTGGCTTTGGAGGGACTTGACAATCCCGCAGATCTGCTGCGGAGTCTTTCCCGCTCCGTAGATCACTTCTGCTGCTCCCTGGCGGATCCGGCGGTGGAGATCTACTTTGGCGTAGCCAATATCCTCAAAAGGCTCTGTCTTCAGCGCCAGGACGGCCTCGTCCACGGACAGCGACCCGTCCCTCACTGCCTCCAGTATCTGTTTTGTCTCGGAATTCATCTTCGCTGTTCCTCATTTTCCTTAAAGATGGTTTCATTCATGCTCCCGGTCCGGTAGCCGCCCAAATCCACCGCCACATAGGTGAAGCCAAAGGAGCGGAGCGCGGCAAAGACCTCTTTCCTAAGGCTGAACAATCTCTCAAGATCATCGGGAGGCACTTCAATGCGGGCGCAGGTCCCGCCGTGCACTCTCACCCGAAGCTGGGGAAATCCAAGATCCAGCAGATACTGCTCAGCCTCCTGCACCATGCGCAGTCCCTTTGGATCAATGCGTTCTCCGTATACAAATCTGGAAGCGAGGCAGGCATAGGAAGGCTTCTGCCAGGTGGGCAGTCCCATTTCCTTGGAAATGCTGCGAATTTCCTGCTTTGTGAAGCCCGCCTCCCGCAGAGGAGAGCGGATCCTAAGCTCGGCGACAGCAATAATCCCCGGGCGGTAATCGCCCTCATCATCCACATTGGAGCCCTCTGCGACGAGGGCGAGTCCTTCTGACTGCGCATAGGAGAGAAACATGGAAAACAGGCTCTTTTTGCAGAGATAGCAGCGGTTTCGGGGATTTTCTTCAAATCCCTTCACGCTGAATACATCAAAGTCGAGAATGACCTGCCGGATCCCCCGCTCGCGGCAGAAGGCCTGGGCCTCCTCCAGCTCCCTGTCCGGAAAGGAGAGCGAGCGCGCTGTGAGGGCCAGGACTTTGCCGCCGAGGACGCGGTGGGCCGCTGCAAGAAGAAAGGCGGAATCCACTCCGCCGGAGAAAGCAACTGCCGCGCTGCCGGCGCCGGCGAAGATGGCCTCAAGCGTCGTCATTTTTTCAGATTGTCGGTTCGTCATGGGCTTGTCCTCTTTGCTGCAGTATAAGAACTTCTTTATAGCCATTAACGAGAGGATCTGCTGCGCAGAACCTTTCGTTTTCCCTATATACAGTTCATCTTAGCAATTGCCTTCGGCAATTGCTAAGGTTAACTAGTATATGTCAGAGCTGTTGAATAGCTACACTATAGCATAAAATTGAGGTATAAAATAAAGAAAGTCTCATTTCCTGCGGATTGAGGGTGTTAGATTTAGTGGATTATGGTATACTGGATGAAACAGATTGACATATATCGGTTCCTTGCAGCCATTGCCCCGGGCATTTAACCGGAGAAACTGCAGATATGGAAAACGATATGTTCTGAGACGCAGACCTTCTTGCCCGCGGCTGCCAAGCGGTAAAGCGTCCCGTATTTTTGTATCCCCACAGGAGGACAAGAGTGTGAAGGAATTGACGGTAAAGGCGAAAATTGAGAATCTTGCCGCGGTACTCTCATTTATTGATGAACGACTTGAGGCTCTTGGCTGCGGAAGCAGGCAGCAGACGCAGATTGACATTGCGGCGGAAGAGCTTTTTGTGAATATTGCCAACTATGCTTACAGCCCGGACAGCGGCTGGGCTACTGTCCGCGTCGAGGTGGATGACGACCCGCTCACCGTGAAGATCACCTTCATTGACAGGGGTGTTCCCTATGATCCTCTCGCCAAGGCGGATCCTGACGTGACCCTCTCTGCGGAGGAGCGTAAGATCGGCGGGCTTGGGATCTTCATGGTAAAGAAGAGCATGGACGATGTCCACTACGAGTATAAGGACGGAGAGAACCGGCTGACGATCCATAAGAAGCTCTGATGGGTTCTTCTGTTTCGAATGGGCCGGGAAGAACCGGCCCTTTGTTCTGTATTAAAAGAGTCCCCGCCTCCGAAGCCAATCGGAAGCGGGGACTTGCACAAGGAGGATATGCACTCAGCCCATGATAACCTGAACCTGTACGTTTGTTTTTGAGGCGTCATACGGGATGACACAGCCTTCGATCCTGACTCCGTCTACGAGCAGCTCCTTCACACCTTTCTGTACGCCGTTTGTCCGGACCTCGATGTCGTAATTGACACCGCGATAGCGGCGGTGGATCCTGAAGTTTCCAAAATCACCGGGCACGCAGGGATTGATGCTCAGTCCCTGCAGGGTGGGATAGACGCCGAGGATGTACTGCGAGATATCGGCGAAGGTCCAGGCGGCTGTTCCCGTGAGCCAGCTGTTCTTGCCCTGGCCGAAGAACTTCGCATCGCGCCCCGCCACCATCTGTGAATAGACGTAAGGCTCTGTCTTGTGAATCTCACTCTTGTCCTGCAGGAATGCAGGGCAAGTCTTTTTATAGACCTCGAAGGCCCTGTCGCCCCGGCCCACAACGGTTTCGGCAATGGAGATCCAGGGGTTGTTGTGGCAGAAGATGCCGGCATTTTCTTTGTATCCGGGCGGATAGGAGGAGATCTCGCCGAGCTCAACGTGATATCTCGTGTAAGCGGGCTGCAGGATCATGATGCCGTACTCGGAATCGAGGCGCTCTTTCACGGAATCGAGGGCTTTTACGGCCTCGCCGCTCTCTACGCCGACACCTGCCAGTACGCAGAAGCCCTGGGGCTCGATGAAGATCTGGCCCTCGTCGCACTCCCTGGAGCCGACCTTGTGCCCGAAGGCGTCATAGGCGCGGACGAACCACGCTCCGTCCCATCCGTCACTGAGCAGCGCCTTCTCCATCTCCGCAACTTCCTTCAATGCGCGCGCTGCCTCGTCCTTTTTCCCGAGAAGCCCGCACAGATCCGCATATTCCCTGCCGTACTTGACGAACATACCGCCGATGAAGACCGATTCCGCAACGGGTCCCTCGCTGGGCCCGAAGGTCTGGAAGCTCTCGCCGGGATGCTCGGAGAAGCAGTTGAGATTGAGGCAGTCATTCCAGTCTGCCCGCCCGATCAGAGGCAGCTTATGGGGCCCTTTGTGATTGACGATGTAATCGAAGGACCTGGTCAGGTGCTCAAAGAGTGTCGTGGCGACGGACATATCGTTGTCATACGGAACCATCTCATCCAGAATGCTCAGATCGCCGGACTCACGGATATAGGCGGAGGTCCCTGCGATCAGCCACAGCGGATCGTCGTTGAAGCCCGAGCCGATGTCCGAATTGCCTTTCTTGGTGAGAGGCTGGTACTGATGGTAAGCGGAGCCGTCCTGGAACTGAGTGGAGGCGATGTCGATGATTCTTTCTCTCGCCCGGTCCGGGATGAGGTGGACGAAGCCCAGCAGGTCCTGGCAGGAGTCGCGGAAGCCCATGCCGCGTCCGATGCCGGACTCGTAGTAAGAGGCAGAGCGGCTCATGTTGAAGGTAACCATACACTGATACTGATTCCAGATATTGACCATGCGGTTGACTTCTTCACTCTCTGTCTCCACATGGAAGATGCCAAGAAGTCCCTCCCAATAGGCTTTGAGCTCGGCAAATGCTTTCTCCACGTCCGCGTCCGTGGCATAGCGGGCGATCATGCGCTCCGCCGGAGCTTTGTTGATCACTCCGCGCTTCATCGCTTCGAAATCGTCTGCGGACTTCTGGCCTTCCCATTTCTGATCCACAGGATTCTCGCAATATCCCAGTACGAACACATAGGACTTTGTCTCGCCGGGCTCAAGGCTCACATTCAGCTGATGAGAGGCGATGGGATACCAGCCGGAGGCCATGGAATTCTTCGCCTGTCCTGTAACAACGGCTTCGGGAGCATCCGGGCCGTTGTATGCCCCGAAGAAGTCGTCGCGGCTCGTGTCGAAGCCGTCCACGGGGGCATTTACCGTATAGAGCGCATAATGGCTGCGTCTCTCGCGGTATTCTGTTTTGTGGTAAATGGTGCTTCCGATGACCTCCAGCTCGCCTGTGGAGAGATTCCGTTGGTAATTGGTCATGTCGTCCATGGCGTTCCAGAGGCACCACTCCACATAGGAGAAAAGCTTCAGCTCTTTTTTCTGATCAGAAGCATTTGTCAGCCTGACCTGTTGGATCTCGCAGGTGTCATTCATCGGGACGAATACGGTTACGTTCGCTGCGACGCCATTCTTCGAGGAAGAGAACTTAGAGTAGCCGAGGCCGTGGCGGCATTCATAGCTGTCAAGGGGAGTCTTTGTCGGCTGCCAGGCAGGATTCCAGATGCTGTCCCCGTCCTTGATATAGAAATACTTCCCGTTGTTGTCATAGGGAACACTGTTGTATCTGTAACGTGTGATGCGGAGGAGCTTTGCATCTTTATAGAAAGAGTATCCGCCGCTTGTATTGGACAAAATGGAGAAGAAATCCCGGGAGCCCAGGTAATTGATCCAGGGAAGCGGAGTCATGGGTGTCGTGATCACATACTCGCGATTCAGATCATCGAAATAACCGAATTTCATCAGTGCAGTCTCCTTTGAAGTTTTATAAAATTTCTGGAATAACTTTTCGAAAACGTTTAAGCAAATGGGGACAAATAACCCTTTCACAGATCCCCATTATAGGTGGTGCTGACGCGGAAAGCAAGAGTTTACTTAACAAAATATTTCTGAATTACTTGAAAAATAGCGAAACCGTTGCAGTATCATGTCTCCAAAATACGCTATTTATTAGGAAGAAATGACTAAATACATACTGCTGCTGTTAATTATCTACAAAAAATGCACGAAGAATTTGTGAAAATACGAAAATATCGAAACTCCAACTAAAAAATTTCAAATATCCCTTGCAAGTCACGGGAATTAGGAGTATATTCATCTTACGAAATCGATTAAGAGCTGCTTAACGTTGAGCTCCTAAGGAGATTTGGAGGGGCAGAAAGAAGACAGGAGGTGGTCGCTGAGTGGTTTCAATGAAGGATATATCCGCTAGATGCGGTGTTTCCGTGGCTACTGTCAGCAAGGCACTTAACGATCACAGTGACATCAGTGAAGCGACAAAGCGTCTCGTCCGGAACTGCGCAAAGGAGATGGGATATTTTCCGAACTCCTCGGCAAGGGCCCTGAAGACCAACCGGACCTTTAATTTGGGAGTGCTCTTTGTGGACCGGGCCAGAAACGGCCTCACCCACGACTTTTTTGCAAGAGTGCTGGACAGCTTCAAGGTGACGGCCGAGGCGAGAGGTTACGACCTGACCTTCATCAACTGTGACCGGACTACGCAGCACATGACTTATCTGGAACACAGCCGCTACAGAGGTGTGGACGGCGTCGTGATCGCTCACGTGGATTTCGATCAGGATGAAGTGGCGGAGCTGATCCGCAGTGAGATTCCGGTCGTGACAGTGGACCACAGCTTCGACAACAAGCCCTCGGTTGTTTCCGACAATATACAGGGCATGAGAGAGCTTGTGGAGTATGTGGCCGGGCGGGGGCATCGGAAGATCGCTTACATCAATGGAGGCGACAAAGCTACGTCCTCGGTCACGAGGAACCGCATCGGAAGCTATTACCGGACCATGTCAGAGCTCGGGCTTCCCACGCCGGAAGAGTACATGATCGATGCGGATTACCGCAACCCGCTGGTCTGCCACGACGCGACACTCAAGCTTCTTTCTCTGAGTGACCCGCCGACCTGCATTCTCTGCCCGGATGATTTTTCAGCCATCGGTTGCATCAACGCCCTGCACGAGAAGAACCTGGCAGTGGCGAAGGACGTGTCCATAGCCGGGTACGACGGTATCGATATCGCGAAATTCCTTGAGCCGAAGATCTGTACGATCGAGCAGGACACGATGACTATAGGGAGACGGGCGGCCGAGAAGCTGATCGGGATGATTGAGCATCCCAAGACGACACTGATTGAGAGAGTGATCGTAGAGGGAAAACTGCTTGCGGGCAACTCTGTTGCCCAGGTGGGCTGAAACAAAGAGGTATCCAATGCTGTTTTACAGCTGGAGTATAAACAAATTCATTTCTCACATTTCTATTGAGAGGGAGGAACAACATGAAGAAACAGTTAATCAGCACAATTTTATGTGCGGCAATGGTCACCGGAACACTTGCAGGCGCGGGCGCTGTATTTGCAGACGATGCTTCAGCTGAGGGTTCAGTCCTGAATATCCAGTGCTGGAATGAAGAGTTCAAGAGCCGCCTGACAGACCACTATCCCGGTTATGAAGAGGTCGATGCGACACACGGCAAGATCGGTGATGTGGACGTGGTCTGGACGATCACACCGTCAACGGACAATGCTTATCAGAACAATCTTGACACGATCCTTCCGGAGAACGAGAGCGCTGATGATCCGGTGGACCTGTTCCTAGTTGAAGCTGACTACGCTCTGAAATATGTCAACAGCGAGCTTGAAGTCACAGAGAAGGTTGCTGACCTCGGTCTGACAGAGGATGAACTCGCTAATCAGTATCAGTACACAAAGGATGTTGTCACGGATGCAAACGGCGATCTGCGCGGCGTCTCATGGCAGGGCTGCCCCGGACTTCTGATCTACAACCGCGAAGCAGCGAAAGAAGTGCTCGGCTCAGATGATCCGGATGCAGTTCAGGAAGCCGTGAAGGATTGGGATACCTTCAATCAGACAGCGGATGCTCTGAAGGAAGCAGGCTACAGCGTAGTTTCTACCGTCAATGACACCTATCGTGTGTATTCCAACAACGTCTCCTCCAAGTGGGTTGAGGACGGCAAGATTAATGTCGATGAGAACATTGTGAAGTGGGTTGAGGACTCCAAGGCTCTTGTTGACAAGGGCGAGACAACCACGAATACTCTGTGGTCCGATGACTGGAACAAGGGCTTCTATCCGGACGGCAAGGTATTTGCTTACTTCGGACCGGCTTGGCTGATCAACTTCTGCATGGCTGCTGACACAGAAGGCTCCATCGCGAACCAGGGCGGCTGGGGCGTATGCGTTGGCCCGCAGAGCTTCTTCTGGGGCGGCACATGGATCTGCGCAGCGAAGGGCACAGATAACCCCACTCTCGTTGCGGATATCATGAGACAGCTCACAACAAATGAAGAGATCATGATGGACATCGTGAAGGCGGACAACGACTTCGTGAACAATAAGCCGGCTATGGAAGCTGCTGCTCAGGATGACAGCTATGCATTCGCAGTGCTCGGCGGCCAGAACCCGCTCGGCCTGTTCTGCGAAGGCTGCGAGAAGATCGACCTGTCCAACCTCTGCGACTATGACCAGGGCTGCACAGAAGCGTTCCAGACAGCTATGAAGAACTACTTCGACGGCAACATGACCTACGAAGAGGCTCTTGACCAGTTCTACAAGGCTTGCGTAGAGAAGTATCCGGAGCTGACCTATTAATCGGAAACCCCGAAATGTGCGATACAGGGGCGAGTGACATCACAAGACCTGTAGAGCAGATAACAACAGAGTGTACTAAGTTATACTAAGCAGGGAGCCTGCCCGGTTGGAAGGCCGAGCAGGCTCCTTTTTTCAGGATTTCCGATATGCCCTGCATTCCGGGAGGACCTGTCGGAAGTCCTGAAAAAGGGCCCATGAACTCAAGGAGGTTAAGTGTATGGGAAAGAAAAAGAGCAAAGTCGTACAGTATAACCGCTGGGGTTATATTTTTATGATCCCCTTCCTGGTTACGTACCTGATCTTCCAGTTTATTCCGCTTGTCACAACAATTTATAATTCCTTCTTTGAAAATTACCGCTCGGGACTTAAGCAGATCGGACCGAATTTCATAGGACTCCAGAATTATGCGGCGATCTTCGGGAACCCGGATCTTTGGAAATATTTCGGCAACACGATGATCATGTGGGTTCTGGGCTTTGTCCCCCAGATCTTCTTCTCACTGCTCCTGGGCGCATGGTTCACAGATAACTCTCTGCGCCTCAAGGGCCAGAGATTCTGGAAGACCGTGATCTATCTGCCGAACCTGATCATGGCTTCTGCCTTCGCTATGTTGTTCTTCACATTGTTCGGAAATACCGGACCGATCAACTCTCTTCTCATGTCAATGGGATTCATCAAGGAACCCATCCAGTTCCTGTCCCAGACGGGGACCGCCAGAGGCCTTGTGGCTTTCATTAATTTCATCATGTGGTTCGGAAATACAACGATCCTCCTGATGGCAGGCATGATGGGCATTGAT
>CADCQE010000328.1 GCA_902803505.1 uncultured Lachnospiraceae bacterium
TGGCGCAATAGTCGAGCAGCAGGAGATACGCATCCTCCCTGGAGGGAATGAGATCCGCTGCCTGGGCATATTTCTGTGTTGCTTCACTGATATACCGCTCTTCAGAGAAGCTCGTCTGCACAATCGCATCTGCTTCCAGCAGGATCCTCTGGTAGTTTCTCCCGAGCTCCTCCCGGGCCGAAGCCCGCCCCGCCAGCGTCAGCATGATTCCGGCAATACCGCCAAAGACCGCCACTCCGATTGCCATAATTCTCCGATTCTCCTTTCTCCCTGTTTCCCCTCTTTCCCTTCCCGGGCGCTCGGCCCTCCCGATCCGAATCCGTTTCTCCAGTCGCCTCAGATGCTGCAGCAGCTCCTCTGCGCTTTTATATCTCTCATCCGGGTTCTCCTTCGTACAAGTGCAAATAATCCTCGTCCACTCTCTTCTGAGAGAGGGACGCTTCTCCCGCAGAGGCGGGAGCGGACCCTTGCATTCCCACGGTTTCTCACCCGTGAGCAGATGGTACAGGGTCGCCCCGAGAGCGTAGAGATCTGTGCGGGCATCGACCTGCCCGCCGCCAAGCTGTTCCGGGGCTGCGTACCCCATCGTCCCCAGCTGTATGTCTTCATTTAGCACCGCTCCATGCATCTGTGAGGCAATCCCAAAGTCAAGGAGCGAGATCTCCCCGTCCGGGCGAAGCATAATATTGCCCGGCTTCATATCCCGGTAGATCACCGGCGGAGACAGGGAGTGCAGATATTGAAGCAGCTCCGCGAGCTGAATGCCCCAGCCTGCGACCTCCCTCTCGTCCCGGGCTCCTTCGCTCTTCAGCACATCGGACAAAGACCTGCCCGCAATAAAGTCCATCACGATGGCGAGCTCACTCTCCCCGTCGATGACATCCACCAGCTCGGGCAGACGGGGATGCTTCAGCATGCCAAGCAGCTCAATCTCCCGGTACAGATTCAGGCAGCCCTCCTCAGCCGCGGATTTTGAAATGAGCTTCAGTGCCCGCTCCCGCCGGATATGGAGATCCGTCACGAGATACACAGCTGCAGAACCGCCCCTTCCGAGCAGCTTCTGCACTTCATAGCGATCCCCAACGAGATCGCCCCTTTGAAGATTCATTTCTTACTCCATCTATTCATTTGTCATTTTGGAAAAATGCGCCCCGAACGGAGCGCCTAATGGAATCCCTGCTACTATTATCCCGCCGGAAGCGGCAGAAAGCAATCATAAAGTCTTACGATTCCACAGGGAAAAACCGTAAGATTCTTACATTTTAACAATGGGTCAGAGGGAAACGTCCCTCTGACCCACTTTTTTTCTTTATTCTTCAGGGGTTGCTGCCGACTCTGTGAGAATCTCCTCTGCAGCTTCCACTGCTTCCGCTTTCGTCTCCAGCTCAGTCGCTTCCTCCAGCTCCTCGATGTCGCCGTCGTAATCAGCCCCGGTCTCCTCGTCGAGCTCTTCCTCGTCGTAGTAATCGCCCCGGTAGCCGTTAGCCCTCGCCTGGGAGAGAGCTGCCTTTCTCGCCTCGATCTTCTCATCGGTGTCGAGGTGGATGCTGCGGTAGCGGCGGAGGCCGGTGCCCGCAGGAATCAGCTGTCCGATGATTACGTTCTCCTTGAGGCCGATCAGCGGGTCGACCTTGCCCTTGATGGCCGCATCGGTGAGCACCTTCGTGGTCTCCTGGAAAGAAGCCGCACTCAGGAAGGAGTTCGTGGCCAACGCCGACTTTGTAATTCCGAGCACAACGCGGGTGCCCTCGGCGGGCTCTTTGCCTTCGCGGAGCAGCTCCTCGTTCATATCTTCGAAGTCGAGGTGATCGACCAGGGAGCCCGGAAGGAAATCCGTATCGCCGCTCTTCTCGATGCGCACCTTCCGCAGCATCTGGCGGACGATCACTTCGATGTGCTTGTCATTGATATCCACGCCCTGCAGGCGGTACACCTTCTGTACTTCACAGAGCATGTAATCCTGGACGGCGCGAACGCCGCGGATCTTCATGATGTCGTGGGGGTTGATGGAACCGTCTGTCAGCGGTGTGCCGGCCTCAATCTCATCGCCCTCCATGACGCGCAGCCTCGAGCCGTACTTGATCTGGTAAGTCTTCTGGCGCTCTTTGCTTCCTTCCGGAGCATTCAGGTTCGTCACGATGACTTCGCGCTTCTTCTTGCTGTCCACGATCTGCACCGTGCCGGGGATCTCAGTGATCACCGCGTCGCCCTTGGGCTTTCTCGCCTCAAAGAGCTCCTCGACTCTAGGAAGACCCTGTGTGATATCGCCGCCTGCGACACCGCCGGTGTGGAAGGTTCTCATTGTCAGCTGCGTACCGGGCTCACCGATGGACTGCGCCGCGATAATGCCGACAGCCTCGCCAACCTGCAGAGCCTCGCCGGTCGCCATGTTGGCTCCGTAGCATTTGACGCAGATACCGATATGGCTGCGGCAGGTAAGGATCGTGCGGATCTTGACCTGCTTGATCGGATTGCCGTTCTCGTCCACACCCTCATTTACGATCCGCTGGGAGCGTCTGGGTGTGATCATATGGTTCGCCTTCACGATGACATTGCCGTCCTTGTCGAGCACGGTCTGGGCTGCAAAGCGGCCGCGGATGCGCTCCTCAAGGGGCTCGATCTCTTCCTTGTCGTTCTCTCCCTCAGCAAAGCGCTTTACCCACATGCCGGGGATCTCATCCTTGTCCAGGGCGCAGTCCATTTCCCGGATGATCAGCTCCTGGGAGACGTCCACGAGACGTCTGGTCAGGTAACCGGAGTCCGCTGTACGCAGCGCCGTGTCGGACAGACCCTTGCGGGCGCCGTGGGCGGACATGAAATACTCCAGAACGTCCAGGCCTTCACGGAAGTTTGACTTAATGGGCAGCTCGATCGTGTGGCCGGTCGTATCCGCCATCAGTCCGCGCATACCGGCCAGCTGCTTGATCTGCTTGCTGGATCCGCGGGCGCCGGAGTCCGCCATCATGAAAATGTTGTTGTATTTGTCGAGACCGGTCAGCAGCTTGTCCGTGAGCACCGCGTCCGTCTGTTTCCAGATGTCGATGACTTCCTTGTAGCGCTCTTCCTCAGTGCTCAGGCCTCTGCGGTAGTTCTTCGTGACCACGTCCACCTTCGCCTGCGCTTCCGCAATCAGCTCCGGCTTCTCAGGCGGAACCGTCATATCGGAAATGGAGACCGTCATGGCCGCAATCGTAGAATATTTGTAACCCATGGCCTTGACGTTGTCCAGGACCTCAGCGGTCACGGTGGCGCCATGGATGTTGATGGTTCTCCAGAGGATCTCCTTCAGCTTCTTCTTATCCGTAAGGAAATCGATCTCCGGCTTCAGGAAGTCTTCCGCTGTCTTTCTCTCCTGGAAGCCCAGGTCCTGCGGAATGATCTCATTGAACAGCAGACGTCCCAGTGTGCTGCCGATAATGCCGCTCACCTTTGTTCCGTCTTCCAGCATCTTCGAGATGCGGACCTTGATCGGAGTCTGTAAGGTGATGTACTTGTTCTCATGGGCCAGGATCGCTTCGCTGACCGAGGAGAAGAGCATTCCCTCGCCCTTGGAACCGGGGCGCTCCTGAGTCAGGTAGTACACACCGAGGACCATGTCCTGAGAAGGCACCGCCACGGGGCCTCCGTCGGAAGGCTTCAGCAGGTTGTTGGGAGACAGCAGCATGAAGCGGCACTCCGCCTGCGCCTCCACGGACAGGGGAAGGTGAACCGCCATCTGGTCGCCGTCGAAGTCGGCGTTGAAGGCCGTGCAGACCAGCGGATGCAGCTTGATCGCCTTGCCTTCTACCAAGATGGGCTCGAAGGCCTGGATACCGAGCCTGTGCAGCGTCGGAGCGCGGTTCAGCATCACAGGATGCTCCGTAATGACGTCCTCGAGGACATCCCACACACCGTTCTCCAGTCTCTCGACCATCTTCTTGGCATTTTTAATATTGTGTGCCGTCCCTCTCTGCACGAGCTCTTTCATGACAAAAGGCTTAAAGAGCTCGATGGCCATCTCCTTGGGAAGGCCGCACTGGTAGATCTTGAGCTCCGGTCCGACCACGATAACGGATCTGCCGGAATAGTCCACACGCTTGCCCAGGAGGTTCTGGCGGAAGCGCCCGGATTTACCCTTCAGCATATCCGACAAGGACTTCAGTGCGCGGTTTCCGGGACCCGTGACCGGACGGCCGCGGCGCCCGTTGTCGATCAGCGCGTCAACCGCTTCCTGCAGCATGCGCTTTTCGTTGCGGACAATGATCTCCGGAGCACCGAGCTCCAGGAGCCTCTTGAGGCGGTTGTTGCGGTTAATAATTCTTCTATAGAGATCGTTGAGATCCGAAGTAGCGAAGCGGCCGCCGTCGAGCTGTACCATGGGACGCAGATCCGGCGGAATCACCGGGATCACATTCATCACCATCCACTCCGGGCGGTTGCCGGACTCGCGGAAGGCCTCCACCACCTCGAGACGCTTAATGATTCTCGCTCTCTTCTGTCCCGTGGACTCCTTGAGCTCCTTCTTCAGGTCAGCGGACTCCTGCTCCAGGTCAATTCCCTTCAGGAGCTCCTGCACGGCCTCAGCGCCCATGCCCACGCGGAAATTCCAGCCGTAGGCTTCCCGCGCATCCTGATATTCCTTCTCGGTAAGGATCTGCTTCTTCGCCAGATTCGGCGCGGCATCGGCGGGATCAAGAACGATATAGTTTGCAAAATAGAGCACTTTTTCCAGAGTGCGGGGAGACATGTCCAGAATGAGGCCCATCCTGGACGGGATTCCCTTAAAATACCAGATGTGGGAGACAGGGGCAGCCAGTTCAATGTGGCCCATGCGCTCACGGCGGACAGAGGACTTCGTCACCTCAACGCCGCAGCGGTCGCAGACTCCTCCCTTATAACGGATCTTTTTATATTTGCCGCAGTGGCACTCCCAGTCCTTCGAGGGCCCGAAGATTCTCTCACAGAACAGGCCGTCTTTCTCCGGCTTCAGGGTTCTGTAGTTGATTGTCTCCGGCTTGCGGACCTCACCATGGGACCATTCGCGGATCTTTTCAGGAGAGGCCAGACCGATCTTGATGGCATCAAACGTGGTCGGTTTATACTCTTCCTGTTGTCTGTAGAACTCTGCCATAGGTACCTCCTAAGATACATTACAGCTGTCATATGCGCTGCGGCTTCTTATTCATCCTCACTGTCTACAAGGTCACTGCCAAGGAAAGCGGCATCGGATTCATCGTCGATGTACTCGTCGTCATAATTCTCATCGTCCACGAGCTGCTCTTCCTCAACGTCGATGAGCTGTCCGCTCTCTTCGTCGATCTGCTGCTGCGTGAAGCCGCTTCCGATGAAGTCATCATAGCTGGCGCCTCTCCCGCGGTTGTCATCCATCTCAACAGAGCGGAAGTCAGTGTCGCCGTAATCAATGGTCTCCTTGAGCTGCACTTCCTCCCTCTTCTCATCCAGGACGCGCACGTCGAGGCCGAGGGACTGGAGCTCCTTAAGAAGAACCTTGAAGGACTCCGGAATTCCGGGGCTCGGAATGTTGTCGCCCTTGATGATCGCCTCGTAGGTCTTGACACGGCCCACGACATCGTCGGACTTCATCGTCAGGATCTCCTGCAGCGTATAGGACGCGCCGTAGGCCTCCAGGGCCCAGACTTCCATCTCACCGAAGCGCTGTCCGCCGAACTGGGCCTTGCCGCCCAGAGGCTGCTGCGTGACCAGTGAGTACGGACCGGTGGAGCGGGCGTGGATCTTGTCGTCCACCAGATGGTGAAGCTTCAGGTAATGCATGTGTCCGATTGTGGTAGGCGCATCGAAATACTCACCTGTGCGCCCGTCGCGGAGCAGGACCTTGCCGTCCCTGGAGATCGGGACTCCTCTCCACAGCTCCCTGTGATCGAGGTGATCCCCGAGATACTCGTAGACACCGGGATCCAGCACGTCCTTGTATTTCTTGGAGAAATCCACCCAGCTGGAATTGACGTAGTCGTTCGCCATCTCCAGCGTGTCCTGGATATCAATTTCCTTCGCGCCGTCGAACACCGGCGTGGAGATATTGAAGCCGAGGGCCATCGCCGCGAGGGACAGATGGATCTCAAGGACCTGACCGATATTCATACGGGACGGAACGCCCAGCGGGTTGAGCACGATGTCCAGAGGACGTCCGTTCGGAAGATACGGCATATCCTCAATCGGAAGCACTCTGGAGACCACGCCCTTGTTCCCATGGCGGCCGGCCATCTTGTCGCCTACCGAGATCTTTCTCTTCTGCGCAATGTAAATGCGCACGGACTGATGGACTCCGGGCGGGAGCTCATCGCCGTTCTCGCGGCTGAACACCTTCGCATCCACCACGATCCCGTATTCGCCGTGGGGCACCTTCAGGGACGTGTCCCTGACCTCGCGCTCTTTCTCGCCGAAGATCGCGCGAAGCAGGCGCTCCTCCGCCGTCAGCTCAGTCTCGCCCTTCGGGGTCACCTTGCCGACCAGAATATCACCGGCACGGACCTCTGCACCGATGCGGATGATCCCGCGGTCGTCCAGGTCCTTCAGCGCTTCATCGCCGACACCCGGGACGTCCCTGGTGATCTCCTCGGGCCCGAGCTTCGTGTCCCGGGACTCCGACTCATACTCCTCAATGTGCACGGAAGTATAGACATCGTCGCGGACCAGGCGCTCCGACAGGAGCACGGCGTCCTCGTAATTGTATCCCTCCCAGGTCATGAATCCGATGAGGGGGTTCTTGCCCAGAGCAAGCTCGCCGCCACAAGTGGAGGGCCCGTCTGCGATGACCTGATTGGCCTCGATGTGGTCGCCCTTCGACACGATGGGCTTCTGGTTGTAGCAGTTGCTCTGGTTGGATCTCAGGAATTTTGTCAAATGGTAGACATCCACTGCCTGGCCCTCGTCCGCCATCACTTTGATGTCCGTCGAGGTGACAGACAGCACCGTCCCGGGACGGCGCGCAAGCATGCACACACCCGAGTCAACGGCCGCCTTCTCCTCCATGCCGGTGCCGACCGCCGGGGCCTCAGTGGTGAGAAGCGGCACAGCCTGTCTCTGCATGTTGGAGCCCATCAGAGCGCGGTTCGCATCGTCGTTCTGCAGGAAGGGGATCAGGGATGTCGCCACCGAGAAGACCATCTTCGGGGAGACGTCCATATACTCGAAGAGTCCTCTCTCCCAGGTCTGGGTGACGTCCTTGTATCTGCCGGAGACGTTTCTGTGGATAAAATGTCCCTCGCTGTCCAACGGCTCGGAAGCCTGGGCGACGTGGTAATTGTCTTCTTCGTCGGCCGTCATATAGACGACTTCATTCGTGACCACGGGATTGTGGGGATCCACACTGTGATCCAGCTTTCTGAACGGAGCCTCCACGAAGCCGTATTGATTGATCCTGGCGTAGCAGGCCAGGGAGTTGATGAGTCCGATATTCGGACCTTCAGGGGTCTCAATCGGGCACATGCGGCCGTAATGTGTGTAGTGAATATCGCGGACCTCGAA
>CADCQE010000329.1 GCA_902803505.1 uncultured Lachnospiraceae bacterium
GAGCGGGAGATGGGATTCTCGGTCTCGATTCCTTATGAGGCGGTCCGCAATCTGCCGCTGTATTTGGAGGTGGAGAATCCGAGGGGATACACCTGTGAGAAGCTGGAGATTGCCCTTGACCCGAAGGAGCAGGAGGCGGCGAATGCGGCGCTGAGGCAGAAGGAGAGTGCGTCGCATGAGATCAGCGGCTACGAGGACTGGGCTGTTGCCCATGCCGTTTCGGAAGAGGAGAAGAGCGCCCAGAGAAATGAGCCGGATGACCCGGCCCTGAAGTTCTCGCTGGCCGTGCCTCTTTACCGCACGGATCCCACACTGCTGAGGGAGCTTGTGGACTCTGTCCGCGCCCAGACCTATGGGAACTGGGAGCTGCTTCTGTCGGATGGCAGCGGGGCGCCGTCTCCGCTGGCGAAGATCCTGCAGACCCTTGCGGGCCGGGACAGCCGCATTGTCCCGCTCTTTCATGAGGAGCGGCTGCGGATTGCGGAAAATACAAATGCCGCTTTGCAGAAGGCGTCGGGGCAGTGGATTGTTTTTGCGGACCACGACGACCTGCTGACGGAGGATGCGCTCTATGAGCTCGCAAGGGTGATCCATGCCTATCCGGATGTGGAAATGATTTATTCTGACGAGGACAAATACCTGCCCGGCGGCGTGCTCGGCGAGCCGAATTTTAAGCCGGATTTCAGCCCGGATTTTCTGACCAGTGTGAATTATATCTGCCACCTCACAGCAGTCTCGAGGTCTCTTTTAGAGAGGACGGGCTTCCTGGACCCGGCCTATGAGGGGGCGCAGGATTATGATTTTGTGCTGCGCTGCAGCGAGCAGACGGACAAGATCCGCCACATCCCCAAAGTGCTCTATCACTGGAGGATGACAGAGGATTCTACGGCGGCCAATCCGGAAGCCAAGGAGTATGCATTTTCTGCGGGAGTCAGGGCAATTGAGGCCCATCTTGATCGATTGGGGATTGAGGCGGCGGTGCTCCGCGGCTCCCATGACGGGACCTACCGGGTGAAGGAGAGAGTGCTTGGAGAGCCCTTGGTTTCTATTGTGATCCCGAATAAGGACCATTTTTCCGATCTGGAGCGCTGCATCCGCTCGATAGAAGAAAAGAGCGCTTATAAGAGGCGGGAATTCGTGATTGTCGAGAACAACAGCACGGAGCAGGAGACCTTTGCGGGATATGAGTCTTTGAAGGCGCAGTACAGCGATGTGCGGGTTGTGAAGTATGAGGGGGCATTCAACTATTCCGCCATCAACAACCTGGGTGCGCGGAAGGCTGAGGGGGAGTACCTGCTCTTCCTCAACAATGACACGGAGCTCATCAGCGCCGATGCCATAGAAGTGATGCTGGGTGTCTGCCAGAGAAAGGACGTGGGCGCCGTGGGCGCGAGGCTGCTCTTTGAGGACGGATCGGTCCAGCACGCGGGAGTCGTCCTGGGCTACGGAGACATCGCGGGGCATGCGTTCCGGGAATTCGGGCCGCAGGAGACCGGCTACCAGCACCGCATCGTCCTGAGGCAGGATGTGAGTGCCGTGACGGCGGCCTGCATGCTGGTGAAGCGCAGTGTCTTCGAGGAGACGGGCGGCTTCCACGAGGGGCTCGCGGTGGCATTTAATGATATCGACTTGTGCCTGAAGATCCGCGAAGCAGGGTATTATATTGTCTACGAGCCAAATGCGGCGTTTTACCACTACGAGTCCAAGACCCGCGGGTACGAGGACACTCCGGAGAAGCAGGAGCGCTTTTTGAGCGAGGTGCGGGTCTTCAAGGAGAGATGGCAGGAGGAGCTTGCGGAGGGAGATCCCTTCTATAATCCCAACCTGACCTTGGAGAGACCGGATTTTACACTGAAGACAGAGGGAGAATGACAATGGCGAACAATGGATTCTTAATTGTATATGACCGCTTCTCCCTGGTGGATCCTTCGGAGTACATTCTGAAGGGCTATATCGCCCCGGAGACGGAGCTTGCGGCGGAGCTGGACGGAAGGCCCTGTTCTTTGATCCTGCAGCCCCTGACCGACAACGTGGATGAGCGCTATGGGGGTGCCGAGGCCCGGGCCGTGCTGCATTTTCCCGAGAAAATCCCTGAGCATTCCTGTCTGAAGCTCTATGCGGAAGGAGATAGAGGGCGAAAGCTCGTATTCGCGATCCGCGGCAGGGAGCTCGAGCAGAAGCGGAAGCCCATCCGCATTTTCCTGGATGACTACCGCGTCAGCGAGAAGGATGGCTTCGTCCGCATCCAGGGCTGGGCGGTCTCGAAGGAGAAGGTCCGGATCGAGCTCTTCGATGCGCAGGGCAGGAGGATGGCGGATCGGGCAGAGCGCTATAAGCGCTTTGACACTGTGGAGCTCTTCGAGGAATACCCTGTGGATCCTGAGAATGGATTCCACATCGAGCTGCGGCCTGTCCCGAAGGACAAGATCTATGTGCGCTTCTTGGACGGCAAAAGCAAGATCACCCGCTGCTTTCCGACGGATCCCGTCCGCTACAGGGCTGTGAAGGTTGAAAGGCTCCTGAAGAAGAGCGGCGACGTCCTGCGCTTCAACGGGCCGAAGGAGCTGTGGGAGAAGACGTATAACCGCCTCTTCAATCCGGCCATGAAGCCGGTGATCTACGCGGACTGGATCCGGAAGCACCTGCCCTCGCGGCGGGAGCTGGAGAAGCAGCAGAAGAGGGCGGCGGCCCTTAAGCACAAGCCCCTTGTGAGCATCGTTGTCCCCTGCTTCCGCACGCCTGAGAACTACCTGCTGGAGCTGATTGCTTCCGTGAGGGAGCAGAGCTACCCCTATCTGGAGCTGATCCTCTCGGACGGCAGCGGGGAGCCTTCCCCGATAGCGGGGATCTGTGGCCGGGCGGCCGGGGAGGACCCGCGCATCCGCGTCCTCCAACATGGGGAAGCTCTGCGGATTGCGGAGAATACAAATGCTGCGATCCGCGAGGCGGCCGGGGAATACATCCTCTTTGCGGACCACGACGACCTGCTCGCGCCCAATGCCCTCTTTGAGATTGTCTGCGGGGCGGAGGAGAGCGGGGCGGACCTGGTCTACACAGATGAGGACAAGATCGGGATCGGCGAAAAATACATGCAGCCCAATATGAAGCCGGATTACGACCCGGCGTTCCTCTGCTCGGTGAATTATATCTGCCACATCGTGTGTGTGAGGCGCAGCTTCCTGGAAAAAGAGGGCTTTCTCGATACCGCCTGGGGCGGACCCTTAAATCCCGCCTTTGAAGGGGCGCAGGACTACGACTTCCTGCTTCGCTGCGTGGAGAGGACGGACCGCATTTTACACATCCCGAAGATCCTCTATCACTGGAGATTCTTCGAGGGGAGCACCGCGGCCAACCCAGAGTCTAAGCGCTATGCCTTTGAGGCCGGGCGCCGGGCGGTCCAGGAGCACTATGACCGGCTCGGATGGCCGGCCACGGTGGAGGAGGGTGAGTTCGCCGGTCTCTATCGGACGCACTGGCACTGGGAGGAGAAGCCCCTTGTCACGATCATTATCCCGAACAAGGACCACGTCAAGGATCTGGGAAAATGTCTCGCATCTCTTCGTGAGAAATGCAGTTGGCCGAATCTGGAGATCCTGATCGCGGAGAACAACAGCGCGGAGGAGGAGACCTTCGCGTACTACCGCAGTCTGGAGGAAGCGGATCCCCGCGTCCGTGTGCTGTATTACAAGGGGGGATTCAACTTCTCTGCAATCAACAATTTCGCGGCGCGGGAGGCCCGGGGCGAGTACCTGCTCTTCCTCAACAACGACGTGGAGCTGATCACGGATGCGGTCAGCGAGATGATGGGCTACGCCCTCCGCCCGGACGTGGGGGCTGTCGGCGCCAGGCTGTACTACGGCGACGACACGATCCAGCACGCCGGCGTGATCATCGGCTGGGGCGGAGTGGCCGGGCACGCCTTTGTCAACCAGAAGCGCGGGGACAGCGGCTATCAGCACCGCATCATCTGCCAGCAGGACATGAGCGCCGTGACCGCGGCCTGCATGCTGGTGCGGACCTCCGTGTTCCGCGAAGTCGGGGGCTTCACCGAGGAGCTCGCGGTGGCATTTAATGATATCGACCTGTGCATGAAGATCCGCGCGAAGGGCTTCCTGATTGTGTACAACCCCTTCGCGGAGGCCTACCACTACGAGTCGAAGTCCCGCGGGCTCGAGAACACGCCGGAGAAGGTGCGGAGATTCAATAAGGAGAGCCAGTATTTTGCGAAGTGCTGGCCGGAGATCCTCCGGGACGGCGATCCCTACTACAGCCCGAACCTCAGTATGATTACACAGGACTTTTCGCTGAAGCATATCTGAAATGCTGCGGGAGGGACGGTTCTTTTTGCGACATAAAATGCTGCGGTGGGGACGGTTCTTTTTGCGACATTTTATGTCGCAAAAAGAACCGTCCCTCCCGCAGCCTTTCAGATATGCTTCAGCGA
>CADCQE010000330.1 GCA_902803505.1 uncultured Lachnospiraceae bacterium
ACCGTTGTGAACGTGGCGATCGCTTCCGGCATGAAGTCTGCGAAGGTGCTCCTCGATGAGATCCGTGAGGGCAAGTCGAAGTATCAGTTCATCGAGATCATGGGCTGCCCGGGCGGCTGCATCAACGGCGGCGGCCAGCCGTACATCAAGCCGGCCCTGATGCCGAATGAGGCCGATGACATCATCGACACTTACAAGGAGAAGAGAGCGAAGGCTCTGTACTCCGAGGATGAGCGCCAGACACTGCGCCAGTCCCACAACAATCCGGATATCATCGCCCTCTATGAGAAATACCTGGGCGAGCCGAACTCACACAAAGCCCATGAGCTGCTTCACACAACTTATGCGGCCAGAGAAGGCTTTAACGAGATCTGAGATGGAATGACGATTATAATGAGAAGCGGATGACTTGTCATCCGCTTCTGTTGTATAATAATAAAAATGCAAAAAAGTGATCAGGTCTTAAGCGCTAATGGCAGAAGGAGTGAATTATGAGAAAGACAAAGATTATCTGCACGATCGGACCCTCGAGCGAGAGTGAAGAGAAGCTGGAGGCGCTGATTCTGGCCGGCATGAGTGTTGCCCGCTTCAACTTCTCTCACGGCACCCAGAAGGAGCATGAAGAGAAATTCTTAAGACTCCGCAAAGTGCGCATTAAGATGAACATGCCGATCGCGTCTCTTCTGGATACCAAGGGACCGGAGATCCGCCTCAGGGATTTTAAGGAAGGAAAAGTCACACTTAAGCGGGGCAGCCGCTTCACGCTGACGACCCGGCAGCTGACGGGAGATGAGACCATCGCTTCGATCTCTTATTCCGGTCTTCCCTCTGATGTGAAGAAGGGAAACCATATCCTCATTGATGACGGACTCATAGGGCTCCTGGTCGAGGAAGTGACAGACACTGATATCGTCTGTACTGTGGAGAATGGCGGCGTGGTTTCGAACAAGAAGGGAATCAATGTCCCGGATGTGGCTCTGTCCATGCCTTTTATCAGCGACCAGGACCGCTCGGATGTGGAATTTGGCTGTAAAATGGGCTTTGATTTCATTGCCTGCAGCTTTACGAGGACCGCTCAGGACATCCGGGAAATCCGGGAGATACTGGACAAATACCAGAGCAAGATGCAGATCATTGCCAAGATCGAGAGTATGCAGGGGGTCAACAATATCGACGAGATCCTTCAGGTCGCAGACGGCGTCATGGTGGCCAGAGGAGACCTCGGTGTGGAGGTTCCGCTGGAAGAGGTGCCGATCATCCAGAAGCATATCATTACAAAGGCGCAGCGCGCCGGCAAGATCGTGATCACGGCGACACAGATGCTTGATTCGATGATGAAGAACCCTCGTCCCACCCGCGCAGAGATCACGGATGTGGCCAACGCGATCTACGACGGCACGACAGCGATCATGCTCTCCGGCGAGACCGCGGCCGGCGCCTATCCGGTAGAAGCCGTGAGGGTGATGGCCCGCATTGCAGAGAGAGCGGAGCAGGATATCAATTACCGCTTGCGCCGCGAACAGATGGTGAGTGATGAGGTCTATTGCCGCGATGTGACGGCTTCCATCTGTCACGCCAGCTGCACGATTGCAGATGAGATTATGGCGAAGGCGATTATCACCGTGACGATCTCCGGATTTACGGCGAGGCGGCTCTCAAGACTCCGTCCCACCTGTCCGGTCATCGCCTGTTCGCCCAATGCCCGGGTCGCCTGCCAGATGAACCTGCTCTACGGCGTCGTTCCTATCATCATCGGCATTGAGGAGAATGAAGAGGCCCTCTTCAATACTGCGATCATGTGCTCTGAGCGCACAGGCATTGTGAAGAGCGGCGACACGGCAATCTTTACGGCCGGCCTTCCTCTCGGTGTAGCCGGCAATACCAACCTTGTCAGGGTTGTGGAAATCAAATAAATCAATAATGGAAATGGAGAACATATCAGGTGCGCTATATCAACGAACTCAAAGAGGGTGCCCGGATTCAGGACATTTATCTGTGCAAATACAAGCAGTCCGCAGTCACGAAGAACGGCAAGCATTACGATAACGTCATCCTGCAGGATAAGACAGGACAGATCGATGCAAAGATCTGGGACCCGAATTCAGATGCAATTGCGGAATTTGAAGTCCTGGACTACATCTATGTGGCAGGAACCGTCAGCAGCTTTAACGGACAGCTGCAGGCATCGCTCAAGCAGGTCCGGAAGGCGGATCCGGGAGAATACATCCCGGCCGATTACCTTCCGATGACGAAGAAGAACACTAAGGCGATGTATCAGGAGCTGCTTAGCTTTGCAGGCAGTGTGACAAATCCGTATCTATCCAGGCTGCTCAAGGATTTCTTTGTTGAAGACAAGGAATTCATCAGCTCCTTTGCCAAGCACTCCGCAGCGAAGACAGTGCACCACAGCTTCGTAGGCGGACTCCTTGAGCATACGCTGTCGGTGACCCGGCTTGCAGCATTTTTTGCAGACAATTATCCGGCTATTAACCGTGACCTGCTGATTGCAGCGGCCCTCCTCCATGACATCGGGAAGACGAAGGAGCTGTCCTTCTTCCCCATGAATGAATACACAGATGACGGGCAGCTGCTGGGGCACATCATGATCGGCGCGGAGATGATCCACGACAAGGCGCAGAAGATCGAGGGTTTCCCGGAACTCCTGGAGACAGAGCTCAAGCACTGCATTCTCTCTCATCACGGGGAATATGAGTTTGGCTCGCCCAAGAAGCCGGCCCTGATTGAGGCGATCGCACTGAATTTTGCCGACAATGCGGACGCGAAGCTCGAGACCATGACGGAAGCCCTGGAATACGGCACCAACGAGGACTGGCTCGGTTTCAACCGTTTCTTTGATTCGAACCTGAGAAGGACTTGACGGAAGACAGACATTATGTCAACACCGGTAAGTCAAAGGAGATCCTGCACATGAGAAGGATCGGATGAGAAGACTTAGGATGGATAAGAATCAGATTGTGGAAGTGACAATTGAAGATCTGTCGAGAGAAGGAGAGGGTATTGGCCACGTTGAGGGGTATACCCTCTTTGTGAAAGATGCTGTCATTGGAGACCGGATCCGGGCGAGGATCACGCGGCCGAAGAAGAACTTCGCTTATGCCAGGACGGAGGAGATCCTGCGTCCGTCTCCGGACCGCGTCACGCCGCGCTGTCCGGAGGCGAGGCGCTGCGGCGGCTGTACACTGCAGGCGATGTCTTATGAGGCGCAGCTGGCCTTTAAGCGGCAGCTCGTGGCGGATGCACTGCACAGGATCGGGGGCTTTGACGTCAGTATCTCGGACAGCGATGATGCCGGGGACGGTTCCCGGACGCTGTATGTCAGACCGGTCCTCGGTATGGAGGAGCCATTCCGCTACCGCAATAAAGCGCAGTATCCAATTGCATGGAAGACGGCAGACGGCGCTGCTCCATATCCTGCAGCGGGCTTCTATGCCGCCCGGACCCACTCTCTGATCGAAGTCCGCGACTGTGTATTGACGCCGGAGAGCTTCTCCCGCATCGTGGATACCTTTCTCGCTTATATGCGGAAGTACCGTGTGAGCGCATACGATGAGAACACTGGCGAAGGGCTGATCCGCCACCTGCTTCTCCGAAAAGCTTTTTCCACCGGGGAGATCTTAGTCTGTCCGGTGATCAACGGGGAGAGACTGCCCCACAGTGACGAACTGACAACTACGCTGCGGGAACAGCACGGCGTCTGCAGCGTCTGCATCAATGTGAACCGCAAGAAGGGAAATGCGATTCTGGGGGACAGGACGATCCCTCTCTTCGGGAATCCCTGGATCACGGATCTCCTCGGAGGAATGAGCTTCCGCATCTCTCCCCGCTCCTTCTACCAGGTGAATCCCGTGCAGACTGAGGTGCTCTACAGGGAAGCCCTGAGGGCAGCGGATCTGAAAGGGGACGAGCTGGTCTACGATCTCTACTGCGGGATCGGCACGATTTCACTCTACCTGGCCCAAAAGGCCCGGGTCGTCTATGGCGTGGAGATCGTGCCCGAGGCGATCCGCGACGCAAAGGAGAATGCAGAGCGCAACGGAATTGCGAATGCGCATTTCTATGTGGGAGCTGCGGAGCAGCTGCTTGCCGCAGGTGAATTTGCACCCGGTGTGCCTTGTCCAAGGCCGGATGTCGTGGTTCTGGATCCGCCGAGGAAGGGCTGTGACGCGTCGCTTATCGATGCCGTCCTTCGCCTTGCCCCGGACCGCATCGTCTATGTCAGCTGTGACCCCGCGACCCTCGCCCGCGACCTGAGGCGTTTTTACGAGGGAAATGAAACTGCGTCCTACAGACCTTCTTCTGTTCAACCTGTTGAGATGTTTTCGCAGACTGTGCACGTCGAAAGCTGCGTGCTTCTTGAGCGGGTGAGCAACCGAAAAGCGGATTCTTACGTGAAGCTGAATGTGAAGATGGCGGATTA
>CADCQE010000331.1 GCA_902803505.1 uncultured Lachnospiraceae bacterium
ACGATTTATTCTGGGAAGAATGACAGAATTTAAAAGTATCTCTTGCATTGTCCGGACCTGAGCGCTATGCTAAAAATCTATAGCCGCTAACGAAATGATCTGCTGCGCAGAAGCTTTCACTTTTCGCTATGTGCATTTAAACAAATAATTGCCTTCGACAATTACTTAGGTGAACTAGTATAACAGCAATGCAACAGGAGGACGTGAGAATATGGGTCGGATCAATATTCAGATGTATTCCTTTTCTGATGGAAAGCATGAAGACAGTCGAGAGAACCTCCGTCTGGCTTCGCAGCTGGGCTACGACGGGGTGGAGCTGTTTCCGCCGGATTTTCAGATCCCCGCTGAGGAGATGAAAGCTCTGACGGAGGAGCTGGGTCTTGCAGTGGTCTCCATGCATGTGCCGGCAAAGGAACAGATTGTCGAGCTCATCCCTTATGCGAAGGCTCTGTGCTGCAATAAACTCGGGGTGACCATGGAGCCGATGCTGACCGATGCGGATGTGCACCGCTGGGCGAAGGAGCTTAATGCCTATGGCGCGGCCTGTATGGAGCAGGGCTGCTGGATGATCTATCACAACCACACACAGGAGTTTGCTCCCTGCGAGGGGAGACGGATTATCGACGTGCTGATGGAGGAGACAGATCCGAACAGTGTCGCATTCGAACTGGATGCCGGCTGGTGCTCTGCGGCGGGACATGATCCGATTGCTCTTGTGAAGCAGTATGCAGGACGCGTGAAGCTGATTCATGTCAAGGAGAGCAGCGAGGTCATCGGTTCTCTGCCGCCCTTCGATGCCTCGAAGCTGGAGATTGTGGACGGCAATCCGGTCCTCCCAAAGGAGATTGAGGAATTGCTGGATCACGCACGCAAGATTAACTGCGGTGCCTGCGAAGGCCTCGTGAACTGGGCGGAATTGAAGCAGGCGGCGGATGCACAGGGCTGCGAGGCCTACATTGTGGAGCGCGAGTATTCGAAGGGAGACCGCATTGAAGAACTGAAAAATGATATCAGGAGATACAGGGAGGTGCTGTAGGCATCTCTTGTTGCTGCATATCGAGAGAGAATGGAACAGACCAGGAGGATGGTGCGATGATTCGAGTAACGTTGTGGAATGAGTTTGCGCAGGAGATCGGCGTGCTTCCCAGGGAGCTGACCCCGGAGCTTAATGATGAAGAATATGCCCATATGGAGGCATTTACCAAATCGCGCATAGAAAAAATAAAAGAGGTCTACCCGAAGGGACTGATGGGGACTCTTGCAGAGGCGCTCGCGGCAGATGAAGAGCTGGAGATCACGCAGACGACGCTCTTCGATAAGGATTTTGGCCTGTCGGACGAGCTGCTGGCAAAGACAGACGTACTGGTGTGGTGGTCCCACATCCTGCAGAATGCAGTTCCGGATGAGCTGGCGTTCAAGATTGTGGAGAGAGTGCAGAAGGGCATGGGATTTGTCCCCCTGCATTCCGCTCACAAGTCCAAGCCCTTTTTATATCTGCTCGGCACCAGCGGCTGCCTGAAGTGGAGGGAGGATGAGTTCTGCCGCGTGTGGACCGTTGATCCGTCCCATCCCATTGCAAAGGGAATCCCGGAATTCTTCGAGCTTGAGAACGAGGAGATGTACGGCGAGCCCTTCGATATTCCGAAGCCCGATGACAATATTTTCATCAGCTGGTACAGGGGCGGTGAGCTGTTCCGCTCAGGCTGCACCTGGACCAGAGGATACGGAAGGATCTTCTACTTCCAGCCGGGGCACGAGACGAGCCCGAACCTGCACAACCCCTACGTGCAGCAGATCATCCGGCAGGGAATCCACTGGACAGCTCCGCGGACGTGGAGAGAGAAGCTCGATTGCCCGAATATCCTGACTCCTCCGGAGGCGAAGTATCTCTCCTGATATTACGATGATAAGGATTCAGGTGCTGCTATGGCTCTCATTATTCTCAACCAGATATTGATCATGTCCTTGTTCATGCTGATCGGATATCTGCTCTTTCGGGCGGGGAAGATCACGGAAGAAGGCAGCCGCTCGATGGCGAATGTGCTCGCCTGGGTGGTACTCCCCTGTAACATTCTCAGCGGCTTTATGACGGAGTACTCCGCAAAGCGGCTGTCCGAGATGGGGATCAGCCTGCTGCTCGGGGCCTTTACCATTTTTTTTGCGGCGTTTATTTCGGCGATCCTCTTTCGCGGGAATGGGATTGAACAGTTTGCTGCGACATTTTCCAATGCGGGCTTCATCGGGATTCCGCTGATCCGGGCCGCCATCGGGGAGGAGGGCGTGTTCTATCTCACAGGGCTTTTGGTGACCTTCAACATTCTTCAGTGGGTGCGCGGATTTCATCTGCTGCGGGAAGGGAGCTGGCTGGGACGGGACGAGAATCCTGCGGATGGCGGAGGGAAGAAGAATTTCGCGGCAGCGCTGCTTAGGAATCCCATGGTGATCGCTTCTGTTGTTGGATTTTTGATCTTTGTGCTGAGACTGGGCACACGGCTTCCCAGTGTGATCAGCGGATGTGTAGACGGACTGATGGGGCTGAATGCGCCGCTGGCGATGATCGTGCTCGGCGTCTATCTCGCCCAGTCCGACATTCCGTCGCTCTTTGTGTCAAAGCGGCTGTATTTCGTGAGCGCTGCCAGGCTCATATTGATCCCTCTGCTTACGATCCTGATCATGGCGCCGCTTCCGGTGGACAACCACATTAAGATGACGATGATCATCGCGGGATCCGCTCCCGTGGGGGCGAACGTCGCGGTGTATTCCCAGCTCCTCGATACGGATTACGTGTATGCGTGCCGGACGGTGACGCAGAGCACGCTGCTGTCGATCGTGATTATGCCGCTGATGATGTATTTTGCATCTGTGCTGATACCGGTATAGGAAGCTGGCCGGGGAGTGCGGAACAGTTGCCTCCCGCAACATGCCACAGACCATCCGTGCTTAGCACGCATGTCGCAGCGAAAGCTGCTTATGTCTGCGGCTGTAGGGGGAGGTTCCTGCTTCACAGGCCTTATCTGCAATCAGAACCTGTCTCATTCATGCAAGCATGATGAGACAGGTTCTGATTGCAGATTGGCCGTGAATAGTACAAGGATTTCTCAAAATCATCCAAAAAAAGAGGGATGTCGAAAGGCATCCCTCTTCTTGTCGCTCTGGATTGATAACCTGTCTCCTGCTTCTGGCGAAGCCCTTGACGGGACGATTCGAATCAATCTATTTTTCTTGATACACCGTTTTATTTGTTGTTTTGGATCATACGGGCAAGTGTTTCATACAGGCGCTCCGGTTCCACCGGCTTGGAGAGGTGCGCGTTCATCCCCGCCTGCAGGGACTTCTTCACATCCTCGTCAAAGGCGTTGGCCGTCATGGCGATGATGGGGATGCTCTTTGCGTCCGGCCTGTCCAGGGCACGGATCTTTCGAGCAGCCGACAGACCGTCCATGACCGGCATGCGCACATCCATGAGGATTGCATCGTAGTATCCCGCAGGATGCTCCGCGAACATGTCCACGGCGATCTGCCCGTTCTCCGCGTGGTCGGTCTCCATGTCCCGCATTTCGAGGACA
>CADCQE010000332.1 GCA_902803505.1 uncultured Lachnospiraceae bacterium
GAGGGAAAGGACTTCTCGGCGGGCAAGGGCATCTGCGGATGGCTGCTTGCAGGACCGGTTGGAATTCTTTGCGGCTTTTGCACAAAAGGAAAGCAGACCCGCACAGAATCCTATTGGGTATGCAGCGATTGCGGAACGAAATGGAAGGTCTGAGCAGGAAGGACCGTCTCTGGATCGCCTCGATGGAAACCTGCCGGAAGTACTGCGGCTGCCATCAGATGCCGGAGCGGAGCTTTTTTATCGGTGATTACCAGTTTCCCCTGTGCGCAAGATGTACAGGGATTATGGCAGGGCATTTGCTTGGCATCATAACAGCTTTCTTCTGCAAAGTCCCGATCAAAGCCGCATTTGGCATGCTGCCTCTTGCAATTGACGGTACGGTCCAGAAGTTTACGGATTATGAATCGAACAACAGGAGACGGCTGGTCACAGGCATTTTATACGGGTTCAGTTTCATGAGCGTTTGTATATACGGTATCCGGCGGCTTGGGAAGAAGTAAAGGAGACGCCGCGGAAGCATCCTTTTCTGCCTCCGCATGAGAGGCCGCCGCTGTATCCTCAGCGGCCTGCACAGTTCCGGCCGGGCTTATCATCAAAAATGCAGACAATGCAGCGCAAAGAATTCTTTTCCCTGTTTCTCCAAATCGCGCGGTATTCACAAGTACCCTCCTCCTGATTGTTTGAATCTGTGATGTTAACGATTGTTGACGCTAATGAGTTTTTCCGCGCAAGCCGTAGTTTTTGAAAGGGCCGAAGCGCTCGTTTACCATTTGGATAACAGGCTTTTCTTCAGTCCTGCAAATAGCCGGAGCAAACTCCGGATCCGGCCTGTCTTTCGGAAAAGAACTGAAAAACAGCAGTTCTTCTTCAGATATCAGGCCTTCCCGAAAGCAGTTTTCCAGTTTTTGTTCCTTTAATCTGAAAAACTTGTCCGGATAATGAACCGGGTCCGCGGCGTTGGGCCCGGCAATTAAGCAGGCAAAAAAGATTGCCTGATTTGCGGTCAGAGCTGCCGGTTTTTTTGAAAAATAGTATTCGCAGGCTTCTGAGATTCCATATATATTATTGCCATAATAAATGATATTCAGATAGAAAGTGAAGATTTCTTCTTTCGTGAGACGGCGTTCTATTTTCAGGCAGATAAAGAACTCCATGATTTTTCGGAATATGGTTCTGTCAAAACGCAGATACAGATTTTTTGCAAGCTGCTGGGAAATCGTACTGCCGTGTGTTACCTGTCCTTTCTTAATGAAATAGGAACTGCCTCTTCTTGCAATATTTTTAAGCCTTATGCCACTCCGCTCATAGAATTCGGGATCCTCGATCAGAATAAAATATGTTTTAAATGGCTCCGATATCTTATCCCATGAGCAAAAATCCGGAGAGTTCTTTCGCTGTTCCAGCAATGATTCCACAGGCCGTTTTTTTGTGAGATACTGCGCTTTCAGGAATGCGGCAAACACATAAATCAGAAGGAACAGTGCGAAGCATGTAAGGATTATCATTAGCAGCATTATATATCACCCGGATCATTTGTGAGTGTGCTGTTAAAATAGCGTTTTATGAAACGAAAATTCATATTGTTGTCGTAATGATATGGCTTTGGAGGAATTTTGTAAGCTGCATCCTGAAAGTGGGGAAAATCCAGGAAGCTTGTCCAGGTTCCGCCCCATTCAAGGCTGCAGGATAAGGCAAGCCGGGATAAACCGGTAAGCGCATAATAATCCTGCATTGATATTCTTCCATCCTTGAGATCCAGGTACAGTGGATCTCCGAACTTCGTGAGAATCAAATCAATCGCGAGCCCCCAATTGTGATAGCTTTGGCCTGCCCAGGCATTGGTGGCGACATCGTCTTCATTTACGATTCTGCCGGCTGAAACCAGCTCATATTGAATTGCCGGAACTTGCAAGCAATAGGAATCAGCTGTTGACAGAATGTTCTGATTATATTCAACCCCTTCTCTGCCCATCTCAAAACACGCAATCTGTTCCTGCGCGGTACGTACAGTAGAAAGGACGCGAAATAAAGAACCATCCGGCTGGACGCAGCCGTCGTATTTCAGTCTGTCCCAATCAATATCGGGAGTTTTACGGTTAAGCAGTGTAAGGAATTGATTTATATTTTCCGAGCATTCCGCCAGGGCGGATGCATACATTTCATCTTCTCTTATTATCGGCATCGCCGCTTCCCCCTGTTTTTATCTGATCATAGCATTCCGCAAACTTACATTCCGGCAAATGCATCATCTGAGCGGCTCTGAAGGCATTGAGAGAAAGGACAACCTCCTCCAGAGCTGCCTGGTCTTCATGAAACCGAATGAGCCTGCGCTTTTCTTCCGCCAGGGAAGTAATATCGATATAATGGCTCGGGGATGGAAACGGTTTATAAACCTCCCCGCTGTAGCATTCGGCATGACAGCCTTGTTTCCGTATTTCGCTCATGCACATTTCCGCCGCCGCTCTGTGATCCGGATGCAGGCTTTCGATCCAGGGCAGGAAGATTCTGGTATAAGGGGTAAAGTCTATGCTGTGCACTATCCCGGTATTTTCCGAAAGCTTTGTATCCTCTATCCCAAACCAATATACAGCATGCGGTTTGACATACTCCATTTCCGCATCAAACTGCTTCTTTCTGATGGCTGCCTCTTCTTCTATGGAGCGGTTTGTATTTCCGTGACTTCCGTCTGTAAGCACAAAGACATCCGTTTGGCCGGAAGCAAGCAAAAGCGCCGCTGCCGCAAATATGCATTCATCGTCGGGGTGCGGGGCAACGATCGCAATCCTGTCTTCTTCCGTAAATATGATTTTTTTCCTCATTCCGCTTCAACTCCTGTTTTCCCGGACAGCCCGTCTTTATCCGTTCTCACCGGGCTGCTTTGCGGACCGGCATGACCGCAGCTCTTTATATTCGTATCGTCAGGACATTGAGTCCGAGAATAGACTGATATTCAACGTCTTCAGCTATTTGAAAAACCAGCCGGATTCCGATATTGCTGGAGGGATCTGACGGATCTGTCCGCTTTATCCGCTCATGCGGATCAAACGGTATGCAGTCATCCCTGATGCGAAGCTGCAGCCCGCTGCTCTTAAACACAACACGGATATCCACACTGTGGTTCTTTTTATCCTTATGAAATCCATGGCTCACCACATTTCCTGCCATTTCCTCCATGGCAAGGCCCGCCAGAGAAGCGCGGCGCTCATCCAGACCTTTTTCCAGGCAAAAATCCCGAACCTTTTTCGAGACAGTCACGACCTCCTCTATACTCCTGACGGTCAGATCCATCCGGTCATTCTCTGCAACGCCGAAATTGCCTGGAATCACCATCAGCTCCTCCATATTCCGTGGTATGCGGCGATTCTTAAGAACGGCATAGAGGATAATGACAAGCAGGGTGACCACACCGTTCAGCACGTTGGCAATATACACTCCGTTTATGCCATACCGGGGAATCAGCAGTGCCGTGAAGGCCGCAATGCATACCAATCCATCGAGAACAGAAAGAACATGGACTAATGCCTGCTTGCCGGATATCTGCCCGTAACAGACAAAATGCATGCAGATCAGGCTGAGCGGCATGCTGAGCGGCAATATCTGAAAGGCACGGACTGTCATCATGTAGACAGGAACCGACGGATCGCGGTAAAACTCCCGTGTGAGGGGCACCGCCAGGAGGATAATGACCGCGGAAACCGCACACATCAGCGGCACGAAGCAGCGGAACATATTGCGCATCACGTCCGTAAGAGTCTGCCGGTCCTCTTCCCCGTAACTGATGCTGAGCAGCATGCGTGAGACTGCAAGCATACCGGCCGGGATCGACCAGAAGAAACAGAGAATGGAATCAGCTGCTGCATAGGCCGAGAGGCCGGCGCTGCCTATGTAAGAAGTGATCAGACCATTTACAATAAGTCCAAGCAGACTCTGATAGATGGCAGAAGCCGCCCCGGGAAGGCCGATAATCATAACCTGTCCGCTGTCCCTCCAGACAACATGACGAAACGTAAAATGCAGAGAGCTGTCCTTGCGCAGAAAATAAAGTGCCTGCACAGCAAAGAAGGCCCAATTGCCCAATGAGTAAGCCAGCGCGATCCCGAATACGCCCCAGTGCAGAACCGTGACAAAAAGGAGGTTCAGGAGAGCGTTCACGGCAATCATAATGAGGCTTGCAAGCGTTGGCAGATTGACTTTATTCCGCATGGACAGGAAAGCCGAAAGCTGCCTTCCGAGAAA
>CADCQE010000333.1 GCA_902803505.1 uncultured Lachnospiraceae bacterium
AGCGGCAAGGACCGCTATATCTCTTACGATTTCGGGCTTCTCAGCAAGTTCCACTACTACACGGGAATGATCTTCTCCGCCTACACTTACGGAAGCGGCGAGCCCGTTGCGAAGGGCGGGCGCTACGACAAGCTCTTAGGGCACTTCGGGACAGATGCCCCGGCAGTGGGTGTGGGGCTTGCCATCGAGCAGCTGGGCAATGCCTTGTCACGTCAATCCGGCAGAAAGGGAATGACTTCATGAGATACCTGACCATAGCCCTCACTAAGGGACGACTTGCAAAAACGACACTTGAGCTCTTCCGCAAGGCGGGCATCACCTCCGCCGGGGCGGACAGCAGCGATACCAGGAAGCTGATCTTCACGAATGAGGAGATGGGCGTGCGCTTCTTCCTTGCAAAGGGACCGGATGTCCCCACTTATGTAGCATATGGGGCAGCGGATATCGGCATCGTCGGCAGGGACACCATCCTGGAGGAGGGGCGGAAGATCTACGAGGTCCTGGATCTTGGATACGGCAAATGCAGGATGTGCATCTGCGGCCCTGAGAGCGCCCGGGAAGCGCTGTCCTCCGGAGACCAGTTCCGGGTGGCCACCAAATACCCCAATATCGCCAAGGACTATTTTTTAAACCGAAAGCATCAGACTGTCGAAATCATCAAAATGAACGGCTCCATTGAGCTGGCCCCCATCGTAGGCCTGTCGGAAGTCATCTGCGATATTGTGGAGACCGGCTCCACTCTGAGGGAGAACGGGCTCGTCGTCCTGGAAGAGGTCTGCCCGATTTCGGCCCGCGTAGTTGTCAACCAGGTCAGTATGAAGATGCTGAATGCCCGCATCACGGATCTCATCTCGAAGCTAAAGGAGGCTCTGGATCAAAATGAAGATTGAACGTCTCACAAAAGAATCCTTTCAAAGGATGCAGAAGGAACTTCTGAACCGCAGCACGGACAGTTACCCCGAAGAGGAGAAGGCCGTCGCCGAAATTCTGGAGAGAGTCCGGACGGAAGGGGATGCGGCAGTCTTTGACTACGAATCCCGCTTTGACAATTGTACCCTCACCCCCGCTACAATCAGAGTGAGCGATGAGGAGATCGCGGAAGCGTACCGGGAAGTTCCGGAGGAACTGCTCGGCGTGATCCGCCGGGCCATTGCCCGGATCCGCAACTATCACATGCACCAGAAGCGGACGAGCTGGTTCGTGACAGAGGACAACGGCATGGTGCTTGGGCAGAGGATCATTCCCCTTGAGAGGGCCGGTGTCTACGTCCCCGGCGGAAAAGCCGCCTATCCCTCCTCCGTACTTATGAATGTCATTCCTGCGGAGGTGGCAGGCGTGAACGAGATCATCATGTGCACGCCGCCGGGAAGAGACGGCAGGGTCGCTGCCGTCACCCTGGTCGCCGCGAAGGAAGCCGGCGTCCACACGATCTATAAAGCGGGCGGCGCACAGGCAATTGCCGCTATGGCCTTCGGGACAGAGAGCATTCCCAAGGTGGACAAGATCACGGGGCCCGGGAATATCTATGTCGCCCTGGCGAAGCGCGCTGTCTACGGACACGTCTCCATCGACTCCGTGGCCGGTCCCTCGGAGATCACGATTCTTGCGGATGAGACAGCAAATCCCCGCTATGTGGCGGCGGATCTGCTCTCCCAGGCCGAGCACGATGAGATCGCCTCGTCCATTCTCGTTGCGACAAGTGACAGCCTGCTCAAAGATGTCGTCAGGGAGATCGGCTCCTTCTGCATGACTCTCGAGCGCAGGAAAATCATAATGAAATCCCTGGAGCGCTTCGGCCATATTTTTGTGGCGGACAATCTCGAGGATGCCGTGGAGGCCGTCAACGCCATTGCCCCTGAGCATCTGGAGATCCTGACGAAGGATCCCTTCCTTGTGATGACCCGCGTGAAACACGCAGGAGCGATCTTCATCGGAGAGTATTCTTCGGAACCGCTTGGGGATTATTTCGCCGGTCCGAATCACATCCTTCCGACAAACGGCACGGCCCGTTTCTTCTCTGCGCTGTCCGTGGATGATTTTATCAAGAAGAGCA
>CADCQE010000334.1 GCA_902803505.1 uncultured Lachnospiraceae bacterium
AACTTGATGAGGTCAAAATGAATATCCTGGAGCACGTCGAGGGAAGAATAGCCGCTGCCGAAATCGTCCATCCACACCTGGAACCCCAGGGACTGGAAGCGACGGATCTGTTCCTTCATGTAATCAAAATCCCCGCCGATCATGCTCTCCGTCACCTCTATGGTCAGCATGTCCCGTGGAATGCCGGAGGCATCCACGCGTTCCGTGACTTCCCTCACGATGTCACAGGTGTCGAAATCCACCCGGGACAGGTTCAGGGAGTGAGGCACAATGCCAAGACCAGCTCTCTTTGTGGCTTTCATCTTCGCCAGAATCTCGTCCAGCACGTACAGGTCCACTTTGTAGATCAGCATCGCGTGCTCCAGAATCGGGATAAACTCTCCCGGTGAGATCATCCCCTTGACAGGGTCAACCCAGCGGGCCAGCGCCTCCTCGTCACAGATCCTGCCGGTGGCGGCGCGGATAATCGGCTGGTAATACACCTTGATCCATTTCTCATCAAGCGCCTTGTCCAGGTTGTTGATGATGTAACGGGTATTCTGCACATGTCTGAGCATCGAATCATTGAAGAAGAAGTATTCGGAGATGTAGGATCCGGGGTGCTGGTAACAGGCGTACTTCGCGCGGTCACAGGCCGAGCTGGGGCGCACATCGTCCATGCGGTCCAGATAGATGCCGATCCGGATGGGCAGAGAATTCCCGCCGTTGAGCTCCGCGCACTCACGGAGTATTGTTTCCAGCTCCTCCACAAGGCCGTTCTCTTCCGTGAGGGCGGCAAAATGGTCTCTCCCGAAGCGGCTCGTGCGGTCTGTACCGAAATGGGCTGCCAGAAGCTTCGCCACCTCGCAGATCAGCTTATCGCCCTCCCGGAAGCCATACTGCCGGTTATAGAAGCGCATCCCGATCAGGTTAAAGTAAAGAATAACGGGCTGCTTCCCGCTCTCTCTCATGCGCTTCCGCTCCTTCTCCACAGACTGGAAGAAGTGCCTCATGTTCGGAAGTCCTGTCAGCTCGTCCGAATACACCCGGCGGTTGAGGTCCTCAATATAGCGCTGCATATTGTCGCGCATTTTGATAAATGCTGCCGTCAGTGCTCCTACCTCATCCCGGCTCTTATAGGTCAGCTGGACACTGTAGTCTCCGTCCGCAAGGCGGCGGGAGGCCGACGTCAGATCCTTCAGCGGTCTCGTAATCACGCCCATGACCATAAGGATAAGAAATGAGAAGACAGCGATAATCGCGACGGTGGCAATCACAATCAGCTGCATGAGGCGCGTCCATGGCGCAATGATCTCACTCTTAGATGCGGTAACAAGCAGCTTCATGCCATTTGATAAGGAATCAAATGCCATCAGCCGCTTCTGCCCGCTGGCCTTATATTCGATCAGCTCGCTGCCGCTGCTCTTATGTGCAAGCACCGAAATGTCCACATCCGGATCCACTTCCTGCAGAGTGCTGTTATAAGGAAGCTCAGGATGATAATAAACCCTTCCTTCTGAATCAAGGAGACAGGCATAGCCGGTCTTGTAGACATTGATCTCCCTGACCTGTTCCGTAATCGTTGAAAAGGGAATATCCATGCCGAGCACACCGATTAATAAACCGACTTTATAGATGGGAACCAGATAAGAATAGGTCTGCAGTTCATCAAGAAGATGGGCGGTATAAGGGCCCACCCAGCCCGGGCGTCCCCTCACAATGGGTGTATAATACCAGGCCGTGTGCTTCAGATCGCCAGGATCCAGTTCACCGGCATCCAGAGGCTCGCGCTCTGCAAAACCTGTCTTGCCAACACGCGAATAGAAGAAGCCGTGCTCATTCTCACTGACCTCCGGGGCAATACAATAATAATAGCTGACGACACCGCCGGTCTGGCTGGCAATACTCGCAAAGGTCTGCTGGATCCGGCTGCAGTACTGCTTCAGGTAATCATCCAGAACTGCGGTCTGCTCAGTGGTCCGCTCAGATATGGGAGTTTCTATTCCGTTTTCTACGAGAATGACACTGTCCAGCGAGTCTCTTGCAACTGCCCCGGTCATCTCCACCGCCTGCTCCATATCTGACAGATACTTCTCCGTAGAGGTCATTGCGTTCTGACAGATCAGATTCATAATCTCGACGGCGCTGCGGTCATATTCAGTCCGAACGGTAAAGATTGTGACCAGAACAGCGGAGAGCACACTTGTCAAAATGGCGATGATGGTGATGACAGTGATCTTGGCACGGATCGATTTCATCCACATCTCCTCATAGAAGGGAGGAAGGCAAAATACACTTCCCTGCCCCGCAATTTCAAATTTCTTTGATACTGATGCAGCAATACTTGTTCTTCACGGATCCATTCCAAGAGGATTCAACCCCCTCCACTCTCTCCGACGAGACATAGTAGCGCCGTCTTGTGAAGAGAGGAATCCACGCGGCATCTTCCTGCACAATGAGCTTCTCCAGTTCACGGTATTCTGCAATACGCTTGTCCGGATCCTGGATGATTCTCGCGTCACTTACCCGCTGCATAATGTCTTCCCTGGGATAGCACAGGCTTCGGAATACGGTATTGTCTTTCGTTCCAAAGAACGTATAGATAAAATTATTCGGGTCGTTATAATCCGCCGTCCAGGTGGCACAGTAGCAGGCAAGCTTTCCGTTCTTGCGGAGCTCCATAAACTCGCTCTCATCCATGACACGGATGTCTACGTGTATGCCAATCTTCTCCCACATACCTGCGGCCGTCTCCAACAGTACCATTTCCCACTGCGTGGAGGAGGAGCGGATGCTGGCCGTCAGGTCAAGACCCTTCGGATACCCTGCTTCGGCCAGAAGCCTCCCGGCTTCCTCTGGATCAAAGGGAATCTCCGGCAGGTCCGGGTTATAACCGTAGAGCCCCGGAGGAAAGATGCCGTTTACCAGGGAACCACGCCCGCTGTAGACAGCATCCAGCAATACCTCGCGGTTCAGAGCGAGCTGCAGTGCCTTTCTTACTCTCACATCGGTAAGCGGCTTAACAGCTTCATTAAGTGCAATGTAAGTGGTTCCGATCCGCATGACCTGATAGAGGCGGTCCTGATAGATGTCCCCGTGTATAAAGAATTCCGCAGTATTTCCCACTTCATCCAGGTCAAGGATGTCAAGCTCCCCAGCTTCGAACATTCTTCGAATGTCCTCTGGCTCATCAATGAAGCGCAGATCCAGGCCGTCATTCTTCGGCGCACCCGCAAAGCAGTCTGGATTTGCCCTAAGGAGCATCCCCTCCCCGGGATTCCATTCCGTCAGGATATAGGAACCGGTACCGACCGTGGACTCCGCATCCATACCAAAGCGGTCTCCGGCGGCTTCTGTCGTCTCCGCATCCAGGATAGAAGCGCCTGGCATGGACAGACAGGCAAGAAATGCAGCAAAGGGCTGCTCCAGTGTGATGGTAAAGGTCAGGTCGTCCTCAATGACAAAGCCTTCAAGATCCTCCGTTTCACCTCTCTCCAGCGCTTCGGCTCCCTTGATGACCTCTGCGATGTCCCGGTTGCAGGAGTCCGGATGTGTCAGAAGCCGTTTCATCGTGTAGAGCACGTCGGAAGAGGTAAGCGCCTCGCCATTGCTGAAGGCAACACCTTTCTCTAAATGAAAAGTGTAGCGGCTCCCGTCCTCCGAGATCTCCCAGGACCTGGCGAGGGAAGGCTCGATCGACACACCGCCCATACCGTCCTTTTCCATCTCCACCAGACGATTAAAAACATTCGTCGCTATCGTGTAATAGATCGAAGTGCACTGGAAATCCACAGTATCCGGCTCGTCCTCGACTGCAACAAGAAAGCGGGAAGTATCAAGCTTCCCTTCCTCAGGTTCCGGATCGGGGACAGTACTGCCCTTCTCCAGTGCCGACATCGGATTCGAACAGCTGGTTAAAAAAAGAATCGCCAGGGAGAAGATCAGGAAAATGCAAAAAAAAGTCTTTCCCCGGAATCGGTTCTCAGCGGTCTTCATGGCATATGCCCCTTCCTTATCATCGCATCAGAACGTCTCATGATTCGTCGTAAACAGCGAGACGAAGAAACAGGCTTCGTCAAACACAAAAATATTAATGTATTTTTATTATACATAAGATATGCTTAGGCATCAACAATTCATTTTATTCAAGTTCCTTGGAGCAGAAGGGACGGCTCCGCCCTGTTACTTGAATTCCCTGCTCGGCTTTGGTATGATGGCCTCAATGCAAAGCAGAATTTATAGGGAGTAATCAGTATGAGACAAAAGCATAAAAGATACCTGCTCTGGGTCTTCCTGTTTCTGGCACTGGGACTTGCCGCTTCCCTCCCCGCCTCGGCTTCCACAGCCGTAAAGCCGGCGAGGCCGAAGATCAGCAGCGCGAAGCTGCTCCCAGGCGGCGGAATCCAGGTCAAATGGGATAAGACGAAGAACGCAAAGCAGTACGAGATCTATCTCTCCATCAACGGCGGCAAATACAAGAAGCTGTCGGTTCAGAAGAAAAGGAGCTGCACGCTCAAGGACCCCATCGCCGGGGCGACATACCGCTTTAAGATCCGGGCTGTCAACGGGAAGAAGAAGGGCTCCTACTCCAGAGTGAAAAAAGTCAGAGCACTCAGCGTCTGGGGCTATTACTCCCTCCTGCTGGATAAAATGACCCGGAACGGCAAGAAAGACAGCTCCGGCCATCCGATGCTCGCACTGCTCACGACCAGCGACGGCAACACTTACACCAGCAGTGTCATTTATGACGCGGCCAGAGCTTGCTACCGCTACCGCATGAACTGCAAGACCAGCACCAACGAATCCACGGTCACCATGGAAGTGAGCCAGGCGAACCTGCACTCAGGAAAAGCTGCCGTAGATTTCACTTACCTCAACAGCACCACGGAGAAAGGATTCAGCTCCAAGGCCGAGCTCACTATGTCCTCCTACAAGAATGACACGGATCTCGAACTCTTCTTTCACTTAATGGACATGACAGGGCAATACACAGATGAGACGGTCCAGACCACGTCCAATCTGGGACTGTGGCTTGCCTTCTACAAGTGGGATGAGCTGATCCGTAAGGAAGGAAAGCTGCAGTTTTCGAATCTGGGCTTTCCGGCTATGCGGACTGAGTGAAAAATCAAGGGGACGGTTCTTAAGTGACCCACTCTCACTTTGAACCGTCCCCCTGACTTGCTCAGGAAATCTCAACATCATAATCCTGGATCGCGCCGCTCAGTCTCAGCACAAGCTCTTCTCCGCCCGAAGCACTGTCCGCGCCAAGAAGCTCCTGCAGCTCCTCCGGCTCCAGAGCCAGCACTGCCCTCTCGCAGACATCCGTCCCGTCGACCCAGCCGTCTTCTTCGACCAGCCGGAGCTCCTTCACTTTGTTCTCCTTGCGGAGCAGCGCCGACTTAATATACGGACGGTATGCGCCGACAGAATTCACTTCCAGGGCCGGCGTGAGTGTGACTGCGCCGCTCTCATCCCGCTGCACACTGAGGATACTGCGAAGCTCAAGTGCAAGCCGGTCGATGGCGCGGCTGCTCTCGGCCGTCCAGCTTCCGAGATCCGCTTCCTTCGGGGAAATGATCCCCACCCCCTCAAAGTCATCATAGCTGAATCTCCACTCCGGCCCTGCATACTCGTCGAGCAGGGCGGGGTCTTCCACGTCATCATAAATGGACGCGAATTTCTCTTCGGCCGTATAGACCGGGGGATACGGAACCTCGATCTTATCCGGCTTCCTGACTGCCTTTTCCATGAGGAGCCCCCAGGTAAACAGGTCCACAACACCGGTAGAAGCAAGTCCCTCCGCACTCTGGAAGGACTGGAGCGCCGCCTCGGACATGGATCCGAAGCTTCCATCCGCCTTGCCCTCGAGGTAACCAAGACCGATCAGGGCCTCCTGTACCGCCCGGGCTACATCGCCGCTGTTTCCATTGCCGAAATCCTCCCAGGCTGAAGCGGCAGGGAGCTCCGTCAGGTCGTAATCCGGGACAGACTCGGCGATCTCATCGAGAAGGAAATAGACACATTCCCCATCGAGCAGGCCGGCGACATAATCACCGTCCACAACACAAAGAAGATCCATCCCTTCCACTTCTTTTTCTTCAGAGACAGGCCTGGCTTCAGAGGCGGAACCCTCAGTCGAAGCCGCCGCATCAGAAGCTGCCGCAGCTTCCTGTCCGGCGGCTTCTGGTAAGTCCGCTGCCGTGCTCTCAGCCGCAGCTTCTGCAGCGCTGTCAGAAGCTGCGACGCCGGTAGCATCGCTCCCGGCCGCGTCCGCTAAGCTGCCGTTCTGCAGCGCCTTATATGCCTGCAGGTCATAGATCACTGTCAGCGGGCATTTCTCCCCGTCGAAAGCAATCTCCTGCGCCGCCGCCGGGACACTGCCCAGTACCAGCGCCATCCCAAATGCCAACCCAGCTTTCCATGTCTTCCTCATATCACAACCTCCATCACAGTCTTTCACGAAATGGCCTGCTTTACAAAGCATTCTGTATTCCAATATGCGATGTATCAGAGCAATTTCTGTCCTTTTCGAATATATCCTTTTATTTTTGCTCGCTTTTAATAATCTCTCCGTCGGGGTTCACATAGTTCCAAGTCGTCGATCCGTCGCTGTTCTGCACGTAATCGATCCTGGCGATTCCCCCGCCCACGGTCTGGGGCGCTCCCGCCTCGTCAAAATAGGCTTCTCCGGTCTTGACGAAATTCTCATCGTAGTACTCATCCCGTCTCGCATAGCCCGCCAGAGTTTTCACCGGATTCCCCGAAAGATCATAATAGGTTGTCCGCACCGTATTGTCTTCCAGGTATTCCTTTATGAAAAATGCAGACAAATCGTTTTGGATGACAGCATTCCCTGCAGTGTCATAGGTGCTCTGCCGGATCAGGCGGCCTTCCCCGTCATAATCCATGCGCCTCACAGCGTACCCGGCCGCGGTCATCACCGGATTGCCTGCCAGGTCATAATAGGATTCGGAGACCATATCCTTGTCCCGGTTATACTGCCGCTTCAATGAAGCATAGCCCTTATCCGGAAGTACGACCGCATTTCCTTCAGTATCGTAATAGCTCTCATAGGTGACATTGCCCGCATCATCGCAGGCATCAATCACCATCGCATAGCCGTCCGGCAGCAGTACAGGCTCATCATTGAGATCCAGATAAGTACAGCGCACCGCCTGTCCCTGATCGTTATACTCCTTCCGGACAGAGGCGTACGCATCCGGGCTCATGGCCGTCTGCGCGCCTCCGGCATCATACCATTTTTCCTGGACGACATTTCCGGAAGCGTCACGCAGATACTGAATCATCGCGTACCCGTCGGAGAGCATCACAGGTCTTCCTCCGGCATCCAGAAAGGTCTCGCGAATGACATTGCCGGCGCTGTCGTATTCCTTCTTAATGCAGGCAAAGCCCCGCTCATCCGGAACGATCTCCCCGCCGGGGCCGTAATGGAGCTCCGTCGTGACATGTCCCTCTGCATCAAAGGTCCGGTCCACTGCGTGGACGCCGTCCACCCCGCAGGCCTCCCCATCCACGTCGAAATACTGCGTGGAGATCTCATTTCCGGACTGGTCATAGGCATGGCGCATGCTGGCACAGCCTTTTTCTGTATTCATCATCGGCTTGTCATCGTCTCCAAGCCAGGTCTCCAGCACCTTCCTGCCCTCGTCATTGTATTCACAGGTGTAGCCGCTGTAGCCGCCCTCTCGCGCGACCCGCTCACCATCCGTTCCGTAATAGATCTCAAGGACAGTATTCCCGGCATCGTCATATCCGTAGTCCATGGAGGCAAACCCGTCTGCGATCATGGCTGGGCGCTCCTCCTCATCCAGATAGTCGGTGTGGATCACCCTGCCGCTTTCGTCGAACTGCCTGCAGATGACAGCGGCGCCGTTCGGAAGGGCGGCGGGCTTTCCATCCGTGCCGTAGAACGTGTCGCGGATAATATTTCCCTTCTCATCATAGACGTGGTCCACGCCCGCCAGATTCCTCTCCGAGAGCGTGAGCTCGCCGTCCGGGCCGTAGAAACGCTCTGTCACCCTGCGGCCCTGCTCATCGTAAGTACAGCGCACCAGATGGAAGCCGTCCGGCGAATCCACCGGCTCCTCCAGGAGTCCGAAATAGCACTCACTCGCGATATTGCCGTCCTCGTCGTATTCATTTTTCTTATGAAAAGCCCCCTTCACCAGAATCGGGCTTCCCTCCGTGTCAAAGTACCAGGTGTCCACTGCGCGCCCCCTCTCGTCATAGGCGTAGGCGGCTGAAGAATAGCCATCCGTGGTCAGGACGGGGTTCTCCTCCGTGTCAAGAAAGTATTTCCGGGAAATGTTCCCCTCCCCGTCATACTCATAGCGCTCAATCGCATAATTCTTCTCATTGAGGACCAATTCGTCCTCCTCATCAAGAAAGCGTTCCTCCACAACCCTGCGCCTGGCATCCATCTTGTCGACGATCGAGGCATACGGCGCCTCTGTCTCTTCGGCAGAGACGGCAGGGAGCATGGTGGTGCCAAGGACGGCCGCAAGAAGAGCAATATTCAGCTGCTTGCATTTTCCCAAATATTTCAAAACACAACAATTCCTTTCTCAAGTAGATGCTTCATGAAAAAACTGTAGAACATACTTGTTGGCCAGACTCATGTGGACAGGGTTCTGGAATCTATGATCCGCGCCTTCGATCGGAATGAATTCAATCAGCTGCTCCTCTGCAAAGACCCGGCTCTCCTCAAAGGGTACCAGCTCATCCTTAGTACCGTGGAGAATCAGCAGATCGAGCGCGTAATCCAGAAAATCCCTCCGGCGGATATCATTCTCCTGCAGAGAATCCAGCAGCGTCTTCGTCACTATGATCTTCCGGTCAAACCCCACCAGCACATCCTTGCCCTTCAGGATCTTCTCGTAATCTGCCGTCTTCATGATCGTGCCTGTAAGGACATCGTACATGTTCACCGCGGGACAGCGAAGAGCGGTCTTCCGAAACGGACTGCCATGCTCCGAGATGTATTTCAGCACCAGATAGCCCCCGAAGCTGGTCGCATAACAGCAGATGTCAGAAATCCCGAACTGATTCCGGATCTCGCCGATCAGGAGAGTCAGATACGTGTCACAGTCCTTCAAGTCCAGCTTCTTCTTCACATCGTCCCCGTGGGCAGGCCAGTTGAAGACAATCACGAGATCCTTCCTGTGCTTCGAGAGCAGCTTCTCCGCAAAGATCCTGGCTGAATTGGTATCCTTATGGCCGGCAAACCCGGTGCAATACAGAACCGCCCGGTCAGCGGTCCTGATATCCGTGTAAAAGAGCTTGCAGCGGATGTTGTGGCCTTCCGCATTGACTTCGAAGTACTTAAACATCTTACGATTTCACCTTTACGACAAATACCTTATATGTTCCGTCGGCAGCATAGACGTAGATCTTCGCGGCGCCTTTCCTGACCGCAGTGACCTTGCCCTTGCTGCTCACCTTTGCGATGCCCGGATTACTGGATTCATAGGAGACCTTGCGGTGCTGCTTCGCCTTCTTGCCTCTCTTGACAAGAGTGCTCTTGATCGTATAGCTCTTCCTGGCCTTAAGGCTCCTGGACTTCACCTTAAGCTTCACGGCCTTGAAATTGTTGTAGGCCTTGCCGGTAGTTGTGATGTGAACCGCCTTGGATGTAGAGACAACAATCTCCGAGCTTCCGCTTCCCTTGATGGCCATGACGATGAACTTGTAGTACTTTCCTGAGCTCAGCTTTTTCCCGTCAGCCGTTTTTCTGCAGGTGTAGCTGGTGCCGTTCACTCTCGCGAGCTCCTGGAAGCGGTCTTCACAGCTTGCGCCGAAGACGACGTACTTCGTGGCACCGCTCACTTTGTTCCAGCGGATGGTGATGGAGTTCTTCCCTGCCTTCTTCAGGCGGAGCGCCAGCTTCGCGAACTTCGTTCCGCCAGGTCCTTCCTCGGATTTCGAAGATACAATGGCCTTTTTCGCGCTCTCGGCGGAGGCCCCCTCCCCTACCGCAGTTCCGTCGGCAGCTTTCGCTTCGACGGAAGGTGAATCCGCCGGAACAACCGTGTGATGGATGTCTTCCGGATTGTGGTCAGTCTCCCCATTGGTCTCAGAATCCGTCTCATCTCCCTTATCAATGATAAGCTCCGGTTCTGTCGGGTTTGTCGCAGGATTCGTCGGCGTCACCGGATCTGTAGGCGTCGTAGGGCTTGATGGATCCGGGGATCCTGTCGGAGACGCCGGATCAGTCGGATTTGCCGGATCGACCGGATTCTCCGGGTCAGTCGGATTCGACGGATCCGAGGGTTCCATTCCCTTCCAGACCACATGGAGCTTGACATCCGATCCGGAATAGAAAGGCTGTTCCATACTGACCTCTGTTCCGTTCTCGTCGGCCCAGTAGAGGAATTCCGCTTCCGTCGGCTCATAGTAGAGACTCTTAGCCGTCAGGTACTTCAGGTTGAGCGGATACTCCGCAGTAATCGCAACAGTCTTCTCATGCTTGTCGTCCTGTCCGTCAAAATAGCCCTCGGTTCCCGCGATCAACGTCACCTTTGTCCCTTTCTCATATTTCGCGTAGAGATGGACATCGCCATCCGGCAAGTAGGAAGCGGGGTCGATCTTGTCCGTAAGGCCCGCATTCCTGAACCATCCGACAAAGGCTTCGTCATCCGCATTTCCCTCTGCCACCGGATAGTCGTCGATAGTATTTCCCCCAGGAACAGAGCGGATCAGCTGTTCTTCCGCATCTTCCGCTTCGTACAGGAAATGCCCGCCCTGCGCATGGAAGGTCACCAGATTGCAGCGGGTCCAGACAACATTGACGGTTGTATTGCCGGAGGGAGCAAAGGCCTTCGGATTCTTAATGAATGTCCCTTGGGAGGTCGCAAATGTGCTGTTTTCGTCAAATACCAGATGCTCGTCCGTATTAAAAGGACCCTCCACATAATTCAGATGCGTGAGATCGAAGCTGCCTCCTTTGCGCACACGAAAGCTCACGGTCCTGCTGCTGACCATGTGGTCAGCGCGGTAGTCGTCGTAATGTCCGGTCGGTCCCGCATCCAGCGTAATCTGATACGCCTCATCGTAAACGGCGGTGTAGACCGTTCCCTCAGTGGTCACTTTTGCGGCCAGGATCTCACTCTCTGTAACGTTCCTTCCATTTTGGGACCAGCACTTGAAGGATTTGTTCGGATTCGGGTGCGTGATCACCGAGGGAATGTCCGCGGCCCTGACCGCCTCGCCGTCTAGAACCCGGGCCGTCCATGTGTGGGCATTCGGATCCGTGTCAAAGTATCCCTCTTCTCCTGCGCTGAAAACAACGTTATAGACTTGCTTGCAGAGTGCAGTGAGGACAATGCCGTCGCCCGTTGGCAGATAATTCTCAGGATTCGTGATCTCATTGCCGTCTTCATCCAGCCAGCAGTAAAAATCACGAAACTCCTCCGGCACCCGGAGCATGTGGGCGTACTCCACGAGATTCACCGAGGTTCCCGGTTTCAATTTGATTAAGCATTCATCAGGACTGTCCGTATCCCAGAAGCGGCTGTGCTCATCTGACAGCAGAGTCAGCGTCCAGCAGTCTGTCCATCTCGCGGTCAGGGTCTCATCCGCATGGATCTTGTGCGTGGAAGGATTAATCCTCTTGCCTGCGGCATTGACCCAGTGATCGAACACCCGGATCTCATCGTCGATCTCCGGAACCGGATAGAGGTAATCACTGAGGAACGCACCTTCCTTCGCATTGAAGCGATACGTGTGGTTATTTTTATTTCCGTAAAAATACCCTTCCGTACCTGCGCTCAGTGTCATCGCATGCAGCTTAGCCAGATGAACAAGAAAGCTTCTGTTTCCGCTTGCGGTCATGGAGTCCGTGAAGTAGTATTTCTTGCCGCTGTCCGCATCAACAAAGCAGTCGACCTCCGCCTTGTCGTGGTCATAATCCGGGAGAATGGATTCGAGATCAAAATGGAATTCCGACCCCTGAAGGACAGCCTCCTCGTGAGTATCCACGTATCCTTCGGCGCTGTGATAGCGCCCTGTTGCGGAATCAACTTTGAACGAATAAGTATAATAGGTCTTATAATTTACGGAAAATGTCATGTCGGCGGTGATGCTGAGATCGCTCTCAAGCTCATAGGTATTTCCGGACTGGTCTTTGTAGTATTCATCCGCAGTGACGCCAAATGCATCGGGATCAAGGATCTCGAGATCGTAAGCACCCAGATGGAATTTCGTTCCTTTCGCGGCGTAGAAGGTCAGCGTCTTAAGCGGCACACCCTCCCCGTCAAGGAAATTGCCCTTGTCGCCGGCCTGAATGGTGACTTTATAAGAAGAAGTCGTCACCATGACCTTGAAGCTGCCCTCGGTGAGCTCATCATCGGAGGAGACCTGCAGGTAGTAAGTCTTTCCGCCTTTCAGAGAGGCCGTGATCATGGGATTTCGGTTCGCGGCTTCGTTGTCGCCGAACCCCAGCTCTTCCGTCCCCTTCAGGTCGCTGTAGAGCACAGCATACAGGTCGTAGTAAGCGCCATTTGCCAGATTATCATAGGTATAAAAGGTATATTGGCCGTCACCGCCCGGTGTGAAGGCGAAGACACGGCTGTCAATGAGGCCGTCGATCGTGGAGCTTGTGGGCGTATTCAGAGAGAGCTCTGCATCGATCTCCATGTCCACATCCATGTCTTCGTCCAGGTCCTCATCATCCTCGTCGCCGTCCTCTCCCGCAAGCAGGACATCCACGTCGCTCTCATCCCGGAGGAGCTCGGCTTCTTTCTCCACGGCCAGGTCCGGGATGGAATCCGGGAGGCCGGCATCTGCCGCGAGATCAAAGGCGGGCAGGTCCGCGGGCTCATCGTCAGCTTCTGCGTCAATCACAGCCTCTTCCCCGCCTTCTTCCGGATCCAGGAATATTGGCTCCTCCTCTTCTGCTTCCTCCACCGCTTCGGCTCCATCTGCAGAAACATTAAAGAAAACGGCATCGTCCTCGAAATCCGCTTCCTCCTGCTCCAGGTACTGCTCCGCTCCGGCCAGCTCTGCGTCAGCTTCAAACTCCGATGCGGAGACAGACCCCGCAGGAAGCAAAGTCATAAGCATTGCGATACATAAGAGATAAGAAAGCAGCTTTTTCATGGCAGCATCCTCCACATTGAGCTCAAGTAGAAACTGGATTCAGTAGAATCCGGTGTGGTCACACAGATATTATAATTATACAATTTTCTCACTTTCCTGTCACCGAGAAATCTTTTCCCGTACAACTCATTCGAAAAAGTATTAGCACTCAACCATTGACAGTGCTAACAAATCGTGTTATATTAATGTCATTGAAATATGAATGAACAAATGGAAGCAGCACAAAGCGCGATCCTATAACAACTTCATAGCTATTGCCGCTGCACTTCCAAAGTGTGACGGCGTTTTTATTGATTCTTAAGGAGGTGAAGGGGAGTATGAAGCGCGATTATTACGAAGTACTGGGCGTTCCGAAGAACGCAGACGATAAGAAGCTGAAGTCGGCCTACCGGAAGCTGGCAAAGAAGTATCATCCGGATGCGAACCCCGGTGACCACGAAGCAGAAAAGAAATTCAAGGAAGTCGGGGAAGCCTACACTGTCCTCAGTGACCCCGAGAAGCGGAAGCTCTACGACGCCTACGGCTTCTCCGCTTTCGAGGGCCCTGACCCATCGCAGTACAACAGCGAGGGGGCCTCAGGGTTCCGTTACACCGGGAAGGAAGGCGGATTCCACACCTTCCATTTTGACGGGCAGGATGCCGAGAACTTATTTGAGAGTATGTTCGGTGATCTCTTTGGCCGCAGCAGCAGCAAGAGCAGCTTTAAGAGAAGCGCCTTCAACTTCTCGGGATCCCCTTATGGAAATGCCTTCGGAAGAGGCATGCATTTTTCTGACTTTGGCAGAAGCGCCGTGAAGGAGGACCTGAATCTCCACACTTCCATTACGGTGGATTTTCGCGATGCTGCCCTCGGCTGCAAGAAAACCATCCACATTGAGAGCATGGACGGCTCAGGCGTACAGACCCTCCAGGTGTCGATCCCGGCGGGAATTGACGAAGGAAAATCCGTGCGCCTGAGAGGTAAGGGACGCGTCTCTTCCTCAGGTCAGGCAGGGGACCTGCTCATTGAGATCCACATCCGGCCCGACCCGGCCTACACCAGAAAGGGACAGGATATTTACACCAAGGCCTTTATCCCCTACACCACTGCGGTGCTCGGAGGAGAGGCCCTGCTGCCCACCCTCCACGGTGACGTCAGCTGCCGAATCCCAGCCGGCATACAGAGCGGCAAGCAGATGCGCCTGAAAGGAAAAGGATTGAAGCTCGCCGGCAAAGACACTGCCGGTGACGAGTACGTCGAGATCCAGATCGAAGTGCCCAGGAGACCCAGCGCGGAAGAGCGCCAGCTCCTGAAGCAGCTTGCGGAGCTGATGAGTCAGAGGGACGGTTCTCGGTAACCAACGTCCCTCGGATCAACTGTAAAAAAATGCTTGCATAAGCTATGAAAAAGCGTTATGATATACTTCGTTTGAGGGGGTGTAGCTCAGTTGGGAGAGCGTTCGGTTCGCATCCGAGCGGTCAAGGGTTCGAATCCCTCCATCTCCACTCAAATGATAAGCCAATGGGTTGATACCCATTGGCTTTTTTATTCTTTCTACTCTGCAGCTTTCTTCCCGGCTTTCTTGTCCGCATACATCAGCTTATCCGCGCGCCGGACGGAGTCAATGACATAGTGATCGATCTCGGGATCATACACCGACAGGCCCATTGCAACACGTACCTGCTCCCAACGGTTCTCTGCCTTCGCGCAGATCTCCTCTTTCCTGATGTTAAAGGAACGGACCAGCTCCTCCCGGTTCCGATAATCATCGTTCTGAAGGATCACAGCGAACTCATCTCCGCCGATGCGGAACACCGGGCTGTGCTGGAACACCTTGCAGATCAACTGGCAGGCAGTCTTCAAATAGATATCGCCTTTGTCATGCCCGTACTGGTCATTGATCTGCTTGAGGTTATCGCAGTCGAACACGCCTACCGCAAAGGCAAGAGTCTTGTCGTCCCTGTCCATACGCTTCTGCAGCTCATCGAGGGCTGTCGAAAAAGCGCCCTTATTCTTCACGGAGGTCAGCGCATCAACGTATACGCGCATATTCAAGTCATTGATATGATCCTTCAGATGGTTCACCAGCCGCTGAAAGGTCTTGGTGAGCCTACCCACCTCATCGTCTTGATCATAGTTGAGTGTAAAGTCATAATTTCCTTTGTCCACCTGCTCGGCCGCCTCTGTGAGCTCCTCAAGAGGCCTGGTAATGTGCCGTGTATAATAGAGGACGAAGGTACTCAGGGACATGATCACGAGAAGAGAGACGCCGAAAATCACAAGAATCAGACTCTGCCACTCCCCGTCCGACTCCGAGAGCGGGACAGACACAATCAGGCGCATCCCGTTGCACAGCGGCAGCCAGGCCGCTTCCTTCTCCACACCCTGGAAGACATAGCGGAGAAATGTCGTATCCGAGACCAGTCCGTCGGGAACCGGCGGCATCATCTCTTTGGTCAGTTCCGCGACATCGATGCGCGGGTGGAAGAAAAGATCTCCCTGGTCATTGCTCAAAAATGCATACCCGTTCTTATAGAGCCGGATACTATCCACCTGCTCTGCCATCATACCGTAGTCGATCTCTATCCCAATCACTCCGATGAACTGATTTCTCCAGATGATCGGCACATTATACGAGATCACCTTCACATCAAGGTTATCTGTAATATAGGGAGGGAGCCAGACCGGCTCGCCGGTGCTCTTCGGAACCGTAAACCACACCAGCTTCGAAGTATCCTCCGTATCATATTGTGTGATGTCAGTCACCTCATGCTCCTTGAACCCCTCTCCCTCAAGATTCGTGTACCAGAACCCCTTGACCGTGTCCGAAATCTCCGGGTCAATGCGGTAGTAATAGGTCAGTACACCATTGGTCCGGTAAGCAGCCTCCTCGAAGATCTTTGCCACGCGATCAATGTGCCCCTTCAGATCCTCGCTCTTAAGACCGGTAAGGTCCTCTTCTGCAAACTGCGAGACCTTGGCGACAGACTTCTGGACACTGTCAAAATAGTAATCAAGATTCCTCTCCCCGGTCTCAGCCAGCAGAAGAAGCATCTGCTCAGATTCGCGGCGCTCGCTGCTGCGAATGAACATCACGCTGACAACAGTGACGATCAACACAGCGACGGCAACCACCCAGACAGTCATCATCGTTATTCTGGTCCGTAATGAATGCATATCTCTACCTCATAAATGATACTGAGAACAACGAAGTGGTACCGCTCATCTATTGTTTGATAAATGCAGCTTCAAAGTCCTCAGCGTGAAGGGGTTTGGAGAAATAATACCCCTGCACCAGTGTGCACCCAAGTCCCTTCAGAAGCTTTATCTGTTCTTCCGTCTCCACGCCTTCGGCGATCACGGGGATCCTCAGATTGTTCGCAATCCCGAGGATCAGTGCAACAAGCTGGATATCCTTCTCTTCATGGTCAATATTCCGGATAAATGCCCTGTCCATCTTAATGACGTCGACAGGCATCGCAGAGAGCATATTGAGAGAGGAATATCCGGTCCCGAAATCATCCATCTCAACAACATACCCCTTGCTGCGGAGGCTCTCTACGACATGGATCACCTGGTCCGCATTCTCTGTATACGCGGACTCCGTCACTTCCAGCTTGAGGGTGGGGTAATCAAGCCCATTGTAGCGCAGGATCTCATCCAGCGTGTCTTCCAAAGCGGGGTCAAAGACATCCACCCGGGACAGATTGACCGATACGGGGATCGTCACGCCGTACTGCTCTTTCCAGCGGACAATCTGCCGGGCTGCCTCCGACCAGACGTATTTGTCCACCATGCTGATCTGTCCGTTCTTCTCCAGCAGAGGGATAAAGTCCGAAGGAGGAATCATGCCCAGCTCCGGATGGCGCCAGCGGACAAGAGCCTCGGCGCTCACCAGCTTCGGCGGATCGGAACGGATATCGTATTTCGGCTGATAATACACTTCAAATTCATAGTGCTCGAGGGCATGTCGGAGATCATTCAGCAGCCTCTGCTCGTAGATCTCACGTTTCCTCACCGTCTCGTCAAATACAATCAGGTGCTCTTTGTAATGGCCGCGGGCCATGCTGCAGGCCGTGCGTGCCCGGTCAAAGAGCTCCACGGGCTCCAGCTTCTCCTGCCAGGGCATCACTCCCATGCGGAGCCGGACATTTGCATTCGGAGCCAGCGTGTCCAGTTTGCTCTGCAGCCGGTCAAAGATAGCCTGGTAATCCTCCGTATGCCTGCAGTAAATGTCGAAGCGGTCCGCTTCGAACCTGCCGGCGATGCCGCCATATTCTTTTGCGATGAGGCTGATCTCATCGCCCAGCAGACGCAGCACCTGATCCCCGAAGTCCCGCCCGTTCAGCATGTTGACAGAATGGAACTGGTCTATATTGAGAACGATGGCGTCCATGGGCGTGTCGTGGTGATCCCGGTACATGCGGTTCGCATACTGGAAGAAGAAATCCCTGTTATAGAGGCCTGTCAGCGCGTCATTCTCCGTGGCGGCAATCAGCTCCCTGGACCTCCGCTCGGCCTGCATGCTCCTGACCATGAAGAAAAGGATAACAAGGAGGACAACAGCGATCACAGCAAGCACGGTTCCCAGATGATCCACAATAAAGTCCATCAGGGTGAGCTTGGCATCCTTGGTAATGTAGTAAGAGAGCGCGGAATTCAGCGCAGTTGTCGGGATCAGCCCGATCGTCCTCGCCAGTATGGAATACAGCAGCGAACTGCCCTGATTGACAGCGAAGCAGTATTCAACCCCAAGGCCTGTCGTGTAGGTGGTCAGGCGATATCTCTCACACAGCCTCGCGATATTGTTGTAGCGGAAATTGCTGATCAGGACGCAGTCCGCCACCCCGGCCGACACGGCTTTCAGGCACTCCTCCGTGTTCGGGAAATAGACCTTCGTCCAGTCCGGATAGTGATCGATCAGGAAGGAGTCGTAGTTCGGATTCCCTTCGTTCACTGCGACAATCACGTGCTCCCGGTTTGAGAAAAAATCCCCGTCCGACTGGCGGACGATGGCATAGACCTCCGTCTCCATCAGCTCGGGAGTCATGAGCACACCCTGGACCTCTCCGTCATAGCCGCTCAGATTTGAGGGAAAGACACAGTCTACCTCGCCCATCTTCAGAGCCTCAAGAGCGGAGGCCGCAGTGGGGTAACATACAGGCTCAAAATAAAGCTCCGTATTTGCCACACATCCGGAAGCGTAGTCGAGGCAGTCCTTCAACAACCCGGTGAGCTCCCCTGTCTCTTTGTCAGCTGCGCAAAATGCCAGATAGTCGTCCTGGTATCCAACCCGGATCGTCCCATGTTCCGAGAGCCATTTCACTTCCTCTGCCGGGAGATAGACATTGGCGCCGGTTCTCTTAAAATGCTTCTCGAACATTTCCTGATTATAGAAGCGGTTCTCACTCTGAATCCTGTACATTGCAGCATTCAGTTCATCCAGAAGCTCACGTCCGTCACTGCGCACGGCGAAATAGAAATCAGACGAGCCGATCTTATACACCGGCACCGCAAGCTCCGGATTCGTAAAGGAATCCACAGTGACATACGCGTCAAGCCGCCCGTCCTCAAGCATTTTGAGGGATTCTCCCTCATCACAGGTGAGTTCGATGAGTTCCGCGTTCACACCATTCTTCGCAGCCCACTCCCGGTAGTAGTCCGCCTGGACACTGCCCTTATTCGCACCGATCTTTTTCCCGTTCAGGGTGGAGCAGTCCGCCTCGTTGACCGCCTGATTCCCCGGGGCGACAAAGAGATAATACTCTTCTGTCCCCATGGGAAGTGTTGAGAAGAGCATGTGCCCCTCCCTCTCCTTCGTATAGGAGACATCGCTCATCAGATCCAGTTCCCCGTCGATGAGCATCTGCAGCAGATCCGACCAGCTCCCCTTCACATACTCAAAGGTCCAGCCAGTGTAGGCCGCGAGCTTCAGCTGGTACTCATAGGCATAGCCCGAGCGCCGCCCCTGCTTGTCCGTTGTGTTGAAGGAGGACTCGTACCAGCCCACCCGCACGACCTTCCCGGAACCCTCTGCAGACACTGCAGCCGGGAAGAAAAGCGCCGCGGCAAGAAGGGCATACAGCAACAGCGCTGCCGCCCGCCTGAAAACATATCTTGAAGAGGAATAAAATAGCTTCCTGATCTCCGACATATTATATGGCTCCCATCATCTGTCATATGATCTATTGCTTAACCTTAGAAATTGCCAAAGGAAATTGCCTGGATTCACTGCATATTGGGAAAAGCAAAAGCTTCTGCATAGCAGAAATCTTCGTTTACAACTGTAAAAAGCATAAGGAAAAGGTCCCAAAAGAAATGAATGCAGTATCTCGAATCACCATAAAAATATTATGTCAAAAAACAGGAAAAATTCAACTAAAAAATGATGAATCCGCCGGATGTTTGTTACTATTTTCGGCCCCTCCTGCTACAGGCCACAGACCATCCGTGCTTCGCACGTATGTCGCATGTTTCCATGCCCATCAATTCATGTTACAATGCTCATGATCATTCACTATTCACAGCAGCGAGAAAGCCATGAACAAACGACTTACAATCGGAATCTTAGCCCATGTCGATGCCGGTAAGACAACACTGTCCGAGGCTCTGCTCTATGTGAGCGGATCTCTCCGCAAAGCGGGCCGCGTGGACCACGGAGACAGCTTCCTGGACACGGACGCCATCGAGCGCGACCGCGGGATCACAATCTTCTCCAAGCAGGCGCGTCTCTCCTGCGGACACACCCGCATCACGCTTCTCGACACCCCTGGCCACGTAGATTTTTCCGCAGAGACGGAGCGCACACTGCAGGTGCTGGACGCGGCGGTGCTGGTCATCAGCGGCACGGACGGGGTGCAGGGACACACAAGAACCCTCTGGCGCCTCCTTCGGCACTACGAGGTCCCGACCTTCTTCTTCGTCAATAAGATGGACCTTGGCGGAGCGGACCGCGGCTTGGTCCTGGCGGAGCTGAAGTCCCAGCTTTCGGGAAACTGTGTCGACTTCACTCCTGCGGCGAACCCAAAGCCGGACACGGCGTTCCCTCTTACGGAAGAAACCATGGAGGAGATCGCTATGTGCAGCGATGCTCTCCTCGAACAGTTCTCAGAGGAAGGCACCCTGACAGAGGAAGCGGTCCGCGGCGCCATCGCCCGCCGGGAAGTCTTCCCGGTCTGCTTCGGCTCTGCTTTAAGAATCGAAGGAGTCGAGACTCTCCTGCAAGCGCTGGACAGTTATGCTCCCTCTTGGAGGGACCTGCCGGAAACGGATGCCGGGACTTTTGGCGCACGCATTTTTAAGATCAACAGAGATCCCCAGGGCAGCCGCCTGACCTTTCTGAAAGTGACCGGCGGTACCCTCTCCGTGAAAGATACCGTTAGTTATGTCACCTCTGACGGTGAAACAGCGACCGAGAAGGTGGACCAGATCCGCCTCTATTCCGGCGACAGATACGAGCTGGCGGACCGGGTCATGGCCGGCGAGATCTGCGGAGTCACGGGACTGTCCGCCACGCTCCCCGGTATGGGAGCCGGCGCACTGAGCGGCAGGAACCATCCGGTGCTCGAAGCAGTGATGACCCGCGCACTCATCCTGCCGCCGGATACCAGCGCCGCCCTCTTCTATCGGAAGATCAAAGCACTTGAGGAAGAGGATCCGGCCCTCCATCTTGTCTGGGACGAGAAGACCCAGGAGATCCGGGCGCAGATTATGGGCCAGGTACAGATCGAGGTACTGACACGGCTCATCCGCGAGCGCTTCGGCGTGGAGGTCCGCTTCGGAAAAGAGCAGCTTCTCTACAAGGAGACGCTGCTTGCTCCCGTCATCGGCATCGGGCATTTTGAGCCTCTGCGCCACTATGCGGAAGTACAGCTTTTGTTGGAGCCGGCCGAGCGGGGAAGCGGCATCACGGCAGCGACAGCCCTCAGTGAAGACGAACTGGCCAGGGGCTGGCAGCGCCTTGTCCTGACCCACGTACTGGAATGCGAGCACCCCGGAGTGCTCATAGGCGCACCCGTCACGGATCTCAAGATTACGCTCCTTGCCGGCCGCGCGCATATCAAACACACCGAAGGCGGGGATTTCCGGCAGGCGACCTACCGCGCCATCCGCCAGGGTCTCATGTCCGGAAAATCCGCGCTGCTGGAGCCATGCTACCATTTTGTGCTGGAGCTCCCTCGGGAATGTCTCGGCCGCGCCCTTGCGGATCTCTCGAAGATGCAGGCCGATTTTGGTGATCCCGAACTGAATGGCGATCGGGCGAAGCTCGAGGGGCGGGTTCCGGTCTCCGAGATCGGCGAGTATGTAACGGAGGTCCACGCATACACAAAAGGCAGCGGCTCCCTCTCCCTGACCCCGGACGGTTATGACCTCTGCCGCCACGCGGATGAGGTGATCGCCGCAGCCGCC
>CADCQE010000335.1 GCA_902803505.1 uncultured Lachnospiraceae bacterium
CCAAGGAGATTCACCATGTTGATCATACAGCTGACGATTGTGTGGCATTTCTCCGAATCACCGGTTGCTGTAAGAAAATGAAGATCAAGCTTGATGCGGTCTACCGGAACTTCCTTAAGCATGTGCAAAGAAGAATAGCCGCTGCCAAAATCGTCCATCTCCACTTTGAAGCCAAGCTCCCTCAGCTTTTCGGTCGTTCTGATCAGGATGTCGGTGTTCTCCACATAGGCGGTTTCGGTAATCTCAATTCGGAGCTGATCAGGCGTCAGTCCGTATTTCGTAATCAGATTGTGGAAATGCCCCGGGATATCGCGGCCTTCCCGGACATCGTCACGGGACACATTGACCGATACAGATCTGTGATGGCCCTGTTCATTCCACTTGTGAAGATCCTGGCAAACCTTATCCCATACGAACTGATCCAGGTCAAAAATGAGGCCCGCCTCCTCCAAAGTACTGATAAAGTCCGGCGGTCCCAGCCAGCCCAGTTTATCGTGGTTCCAGCGGCAAAGGGCTTCGGCGCCAATGATTTTCCCTTTCTCATAATCCATCTGGGGCTGATACCAGACCTGTATATTCCCGGACTGAAGTGCGACAGGCAGGAAATTGACAACGTCAGCGATTCGTTTGCCTTTTTCCCATTGCTCGGGGTTATAAAACGCAAAGTCGGTTTCCCGGCTGTCACTGACTCTTTTCTCGGCTACCCGGGCCAGGTCCAGCATGTGGTCAACATCGATCCGCCTGAAGTCTTTCGCTGTCAGGACATAGATACCGCTGCATATCTGAACCCGGTTTGTCTTACCCTGGTTGATGAAGAAGTTATGTACCGGCTCAAAGACATTCTTTACATCCTCGTTTGTTACTTCTTCGGTCGTGATATGGCGGAGAACAGCAAAGCGGTCGGCTGTAATGCGTCCGATCGCGTCTTCATTTGAAAGATTTTCCAGAGATTTCGCCGTCCAGAATTTCAGCAGGTCATCCCCGGCCTCCCTGCCGAGGCTGTCATTGATGAACTTGAAGCCCCTGATATTGTTGTAAGAGAGGAAATATGGAGCATCCAGGTGAGTGGTTAGCAGTTCCTCTACCCGCTTACGGAAACCATTCATGCTGTAGACCCCGGTCAGGGGATCATATTCCAGCATCTGCCTCATTTCCTCCTCGTGCTCTTTCCGGATCGCGCGGATTCTCTGTACCGCGATCACAGTGAGAGCAGCAAACAGCAGCGCTCCCAAAAGAAAGACCAGCCCGTACTTGCGTAAATAGTCAGCGATGTCATACCGGTACAGGCTCCTGGATGTATAATCCAGCACAAAGGCCTGGCGTTTTGTATCATCAAGTTTTGCAATCCCGTCGTCCAGACGCTCTATTGTCGCCCGCCCTTTCGGGGTGTCCGGCGTTCCCGCACGGAAATCCATGGAAAACACGGTCGAAGGCTGGACTGCCAGATCACTGTAGGAAGGCTTCTGCAGTACATAGCTCCAGACATAAGAGTTATGCAGGAGAGCATCCACCTTACCGTCGCGGAGCGCCTTCACACAATCATCCATTGTGTCATATGTGCTGATCTCCATAGCAGGATAAAGCTGCCCGAGAGTTTCAATACCGCCGCCCAGGGATCCGACCATGCCAACACGGAGTCCATCAAGAGGCGGCAGTTCCCTGTTCCCGACCGTGACGAAGGTAAACGGAGTCTGCATGAGATTGTCCGAGACAATGATCGGCTGCCCGGAAGCACTGGTTATGGCGCTGCCAAAGGGCATGACAAGATCATATTCAGGATTGTCCAGGGCTTCTTTCAGATTTCCCTCCCTGACAAACCGAAATGAGGCATCATACCCGGCCTCAGCTGCGGCGAAGCGCATCAGGTCAACTCCGATCCCTATCGGTTCTCCCGTATTAGAATCTCTGTAAAATAAGGGACAGCGGCCATCCGGCACACCCACAGTCAATGTTTCTGCAGCATTATCCCCGGAAGCAGGCATTACAGGTGCCGCAAAACAAAGAAGCGCAATCATAATACAGATAATTGCAGCCGTTAGCCGCTTTGATAATTGCAATCCTTTCAAGACAGACCACCCTCCCGCTTCTCAACAACCAGCCTGATTGTGAGTTTTCCGATCGTGATTTTCTAAGAAAAGTATAACACAGAATTGTACATAAGACTCTGTAAAAAATATTAAGTTGAAAATCAGGGCCTGTTCCAGACCAGCCTCAGATATATAAGCAGCTTTCGCTGCGACATACGTGCGAAGCACGGATGGTCAGTGGCATGTAGCGGGAGGGGCCGTGAATAGTAACCAAAGATGTGCATTAAATATGAGCACTTGGCAGGGTGGATGAGAGGATGCCCCGGCCGGATGGCCGGGGCATGTTTGGTGAGAAGTGAAACGGGAAATGAAAAGCAAACAGCATTGCTTTTTGTGAGAGGGAATAGCATACTTATATTGAGGACTGAGGTAGAGAACCGGAGAGAGAACAGGAAGGACTGGAATTGATGGAAAAACATATCGGGCAGCTTGAAAAACTTTATGGGAGAAATGTCTGATGAAGATAACAGTTGTTAACGGAACTGAGAAGCACGGAGTTACTTATAGGCTCAAAGAGATCTTCAATTCTTTTTATCGGTGCCGGACGCCGGGAGAAAGATTCCTGGGTGTATGCAAGAAAATGGTACAGAATCAAAGGCAATGCCATTTAACCAGCTGTTCGATAAAGCGTTCGATTGACGACTGAGGAAGCTTCATGACAGGGATCATAGTACGTGAG
>CADCQE010000336.1 GCA_902803505.1 uncultured Lachnospiraceae bacterium
GTGGCCGCTGGCCGGTTCCCTGCCCGCTTCTAATGAGGGAATGCTCCTCTGCATCGCCGATAAATATGCCAGTATGGCGGACTGGAAATCATGGGTGACAAGGCACAGATTCGCGCCGCGCATCAAAAAAAGACTGGAGGAGGCCTTGAGCCGCCAGAGCCATGATCACACCGGCAGCGGGGACCTTCCTTTATGAAGAAGCCGCTCCCTTAAAAAACTGAAAAAAACATCGCGGAATGCGGCTAAATATTAGACTATCGACCCAAGATGGTATATAATTGTGCATTATGGTGTATCTTAATTCATAGGAGGTAACTATGAGAGAAAAAGTATTCAAAAAAGGAGACGTAATTTTTTCCCAGGGCGATCGCGGCGAATACTTTTACCGCATCGTGGAAGGGTGTGTCGGTATTTATGCCCATTACGGCGAAGAAGGGGAGCTGAAACTGACAGAACTCACAAAGGATCAGTACTTTGGCGAGATGGCGGTAATCGAAATGTATCCGCGCTCCGCGACAGCGATTGCTCTCTCTGACGATACAAAGGTTCTGGAAGTGGCCGGAGACGAGATTAAGGAATTCCTGGCTGCGGATCCCGATCAGATCAATGCCCTGATGAAGCATCTGAGCGACCGCCTCCGGAATCTGACAAAAGATTATAACGATGTGACCGAAGTGATCGGCGAGCTCAGGAAGGGCCAGCCGGAGCAGCGCAGTGAAGGCCTCCTGGAGAGGATCCGCAGACATGTCGCCGCTTACAGGGCTAATAAGGCGTCACTTGCTGAGAGCGCGGATACTTTCAACGAGATGAACGCGGAGAGCCACGGCACTGCCTGGAAAGACAGGGTTCAGATGTATCCGAAGGGGACGGTCATCTGCAGGGAAGGCGAGACAATTCACTGTATGTATGACCTTCAGTACGGGACAGTCGGCATCTATACCGGTTACGGGACGGACAGGGAGCAGAAGCTGGCCGAACTGTTTCCGAACTCATTCTTCGGAGAGCTCGGCATGTTCACGGATGAACCCCGCAGCGCGACGGTGGTCGCCCTGGAAGACGCGTCCGTTGAGGTGATCTATAAAGATGATCTCGCTGGACTGCTCGAGAAGAACCCGCCCAAGCTGGAGATGATCCTTCGGAACCTGTCCTATCGCCTGCGCTACCGGACGAACCGGTACTTAGAGGCCTGCGCCCTGGTCAGCGAGCTGATGGACGATGAGGAGAAGAACGGGGGGATGAGTCCGGAACTGGCGGAAAAGATTGCAGCTTTTAAACCCCGTCTCTATTCATAATCGGATGTTGAACTTCAGATACAGTCTCAATACGCCTCCCGCAATTTTGTGGGAGGCGCTTGCCGTAAGGGACGATCCTGATCAGGAAGCTGCCTGAAGAAGCCTGAATTGCCAAGGACTGCGGACAGAACAGCATGTAAAGGGGAACCAGGAATGAGTGTGGTTGATAATGGGAAGAGGCCGGTTGAGAACGACGGATTCTATATGAAGAACGCCTCCCTGAACGAAAAACTTACAAGCAATATTTCCAAGGGGATTTCCGATGGGCTGATCCTCCTCGATTTTCAGGGAACCATCAGGTATGCCAATTCCATGAGCGCTGAGATCCTGGGCCTGGATGAGGATTCGATGATAGGCAGTAAGCTCGTGAGAGATTATCTGCTGCAGCCGGAGAACGACATGTTCATGCAGGCTGTAATAGACACGATCTATCAGCAGAACGCGATGCAGACCAGGTTTGTGACCTACCAGGCGGGAGGGAAAAAACGGTACCTGCGCATGAGATCTTCTCTGTATACGGGGCTGGGCGGGGAAAAATACGGAATGCTTATTATCCTCAGCGACCTGAGCGACCTTGTCGAACTTCAGGATTCCCTGAAGGCCATGGAGAGGATCAACGAGCTGAACAGACAGCTGAACGCGCGAAACGAACTGCTGAGCAAAACCTTCGGCCAGTACCTGTCGGATGAGATTGTCCGGGAGCTCCTGGATACGCCCGGCGGACTGGAACCGGGGGGAAAGAGAAGAAATGTGAGCATAATGATGAGCGACCTGCGCGGGTTTACGGCTATGAGCGAGCGCATAAACCCGGATGACCTGATCAGGATGCTGAACCATTATCTTGAAGTTATGACAGACGCCATCCAGAAGCGGGGCGGGACCATCATCGAGTTTATCGGCGACGGGATCCTCGCGATATTCGGAGCCCCCCGGTCCTCGGAGACCCATGCGGAGGATGCCCTGGCCGCGGCGCTGGAAATGCAGCTATCGATGGAAGAAATCAACAGATGGAACGCGGAAAGAAACTATCCGTATCTGGAGATGGGCATCGGGCTGAACTGCGGTGAGGTGATTGTGGGAAACATCGGCTCGGAGAAACGCATGAAGTACGGCGTGGTCGGGAGCGACGTCAACCTCTGCGGGCGCATTGAGAGCTATACCCTCGGCGGACAGGTCCTGATTTCGCCGGTGATGCGTGAAAAGATCGGGGTTCCGCTGGAGATCGAAAAGGAGATGATGGTGATCCCGAAGGGAGCCGACCGGGAA
>CADCQE010000337.1 GCA_902803505.1 uncultured Lachnospiraceae bacterium
CACTGCATCTTGCCGATCGCGAATGCGGCCATAGAGCCAATCAGCATTGTCAGTAACAAGGTAATGACACAGACGATCACGGAGTTGCGCATCGCCACACCCAGCTTACCGGCTGTCCATGCGAAGCTGTAATTGTCCCACTGGAGTGCTGTCGGGAGCGCAAACGGAGCTTTGATCAGTTCCTTTCTGGTCTTCAGTGAAGAGATCACGACCCATGCGATCGGCGCGATGTAGATCACTGACATAAAGCAGAAGAAGATGTAGATCAAGACTGTCCATATGCCAACTTTCTTTTTATTCGTATCCATTATTCGTCCCAGCCTCCTTTATCGCTCATAGGTATCGACCTTAAAGATCCGGTTGATGATAGCGGTTGAAATCAGGCACAGGATAATCAGGACCACGCCGATGGCGCTGGCATACCCGTACTTCGTGAACTTGAAGCCCTGCCGGTAGAGATGGGTAGCAAGGACATCGAGCTCATGGTTCAATGCATTTTCATCCGTCATGTTGAAGATCAGGTCGAAGAATTTCAGAGAGCCGATTGCGTTAAGACTCATCGCAGTTCCCACCATCGGCTTAATCAGGGGGAGTGTGATGTGACGGAAGGCCTGAAGCTTGGAGCATCCATCAATATAGGAAGCTTCATAGAGAGACTTGTCGATACCTGAGATCTGCGCCATGTAGAGCATCATGGACTGACCTACATACTGCCAGAGGGCGACAAACGCGATCACCCACATGGGAAGGATGATGAAGCCGTTGATATCGGACATCCAGTGAGGTCCCTTGATTCCGATCTGTTCAAGCAGATTATTGATACCGAGTTTATCTGAGAAAATGAACATCCACAAAAGACCGAGGGCTGCGGATGAAAGTACGCAAGGGAGGTAAATGATATTCTTGAATACGTTTCTGCCCTTCTTAATGTTTGTGAGAAGACCGGCGAGGAGCAGACCCATAATCAGCTGGGAAATACAGGAGAACACAAGGAAGAAAAGGGAGTTCTTCAAAGCCGTGTGCATGACAGGATCGCTCAGCAGGTTCTTATAGTTCTGGATTCCGACCAGGTTATAGGCTCTGGTCGCCGTGTCATACTCACAAAAAGAGTAATAAATGGAAGTACAGATCGGCACAAAGAGCACTATCGTGAAAAGGATGAGTGCCGGTCCCGCGAAGATAAAGATCGCGAGTTTATTCCGAAAGATCTTGTTCATAAAAGATTCCTCTTTATAGAATTTGCATACAGGTGGTGGTGAACAACTGTTTTGAAAAAAAGGGCGGGACTGCCCATGTATGACAATCCCGCCTGTTAGGATCATACCAAGTATTATCGATTCGCAGCGTAGAAGTCTTCAACGCCCTGGAAGGCCTCTTCCGGTGTCTGCTTGCCAAGGAACATAGCGACCATATGATCGTCGAAATCAGCACCAGCTTCGGTGGAAAGCAGGGACTCATTGTAGAAGCCGAATGTGTAATCAGCATTGTTGAACACGTCCATCACGTAAGCGAGCTGCTTCGGAGCAACAGATGCATCATACTCAACGTTCGTGACCGGGATCTTGCCGCCGACTTCAGCAGTGTAAGCCTGAGCAGTGTCGTCTGTGAAGTACTTCAGCAGAGCGATGCAGGCTTCCGGATGCTCTGTTGTCGCGCTGACTGCAAGAGAGTCAGACTTAGCGATAACGCCGTTGCGGGAAGGATCATTGGTGATCGGGAAGGAGAAGACGCCGCACTTGTCTTCGATCTCATCGCTCGCGCCGTTCATCTGGCCGATGACCCAGGAGCCCTGAAGAAGGATCGCAGCTTCTTCATCATAGAAGTTCGCAGTTGCAATATCGTTGGAGTCGCTCGCAGCGGTCTCCTGGAAGTACTGGCTGAGTGCAAGAAGGTTCTCGCCAGCTGCCAGAGTCTTATCATTGACCCAGCTCTCATCGCCTGCTGCAAGGGCATCGAGGTCAAGACCTTCTCTGTCGCAGAGATAGCCGGCCAGCATGGAGAGGCACCAAGCAGTACCAGCGGAAATGGTCATCGGTGTGTAGCCTGCATCCTGCAGCTTCTGGCAGACTTCAAGCAGCTCTTCGAAAGTGGTCGGAACTTCAGCGCCGGCTTCTTCAAACATTTCTGTGTTGTAGAAGACGCATGCTGCAGCGATGTTCAGCGGAACTGCATAGATCTTGCCGTCGTAGGTCTGCTGTGAGAAAGCGCCCTCGCCGCCGACAAATGTGTCGATCCAGCCGTCAGCCTTCAAATCATCCGTCAGATCTTTCGCAACACCAGGTAATACATAGACGTCGAGGTTCGGGCCCGGACTTACGATGAAGACGTCAGGACACTGGCCTGCATCGACCTTCGCGTTGAGGTTCGGATAATACTCCTCAAGGTTCGTTGTGATCGGTGTGACATGATACACGCCTTCATAGTCCTGATTGAAGCGCTCAATCGTCTCTTTGTAGCCGAGAGAGATCAGGTCCTCTGTCGCATCCAGGTCATCCCAGAACATCCAGGTGATCTCCTGAACTTCGCCGGCATCTGCCAGAACCGGGACAGCAGCAGCCATCGTGGAAACTACCATCGTTGTTGCCAGAAGTACTGATAACAGTTTCTTAACCTTCATTTGCTTTCCTCCTTGATAACTCATGTGAAAGGTTTCACGTTTGTTGTGATTTTACTATACCAAAGAGGGCGTAGATTGTCTTCCCAATTCTTGCTATTTTCTTAACAATACTTGCGGCAAAATTCAGCCTGATTTTTGATATATGTTACTGTTTTACAAAAATATTTTCCCGATTCTATGCATTATATTCAAAATATCGGGTGTCTTGCCATTTTTCATTAGGAAAATATTGCATTTTTGTGCCAACTTTGATACATTGCAGAGGAGAACGATTCGCAAGAAATGTGTTTAAAATGGTGTCTGCTATTTTCACAATTCCTGTTAACAATTCTCACAATAGCACTTCCTATCTCGTTTTCGACGGGAAATTGTTCCGCAAGAAATAGTCGTTGATTATTAGCAGGGGGTAGAATATGATCGAGAATCTGTCCGGCCTCCACGAGACCGTCAACTACCGGCAGAATACGCAGATGCGTCTTTACAATAACGATGAGGCGGAGAATTATCCGCCCCATTGGCACACTCCCTTTGAGCTGATTATGCCCACCGAGAACACCTACCGCGTTGTCTGCGGCGGGAAAGAATTCCTGTTAAATGAAGGAGACGTGATCCTGATCTGCCCGGGCATCGTGCACGAGCTCTACGCGCCCCCCAAAGGGACGCGGATCATCTTCCAGCCCGAGATCACGTCCCTCGCTTTCCGGGATATCGACGTCATCGCCCAGGTCATCAGTCCTGCCGTTCTGATCACCAATGAGAGCCATCCGGAGATCCACGGACCGATCCGCGAGCAGATGCTCGCCATCCGGGATGAATATATGAGCGGCATGCTCTACATGGAGAGCTCCATTTACTCCCGCTTTCTCGACATCCTGGTCCGCGTCGGCAGGGATTATTCTGAAAATGCCCAGCGCGCCATCGATGCCACCGCGAATAAGCAGAAGGAATACGTGGACAAGATCACTGCCATCTGCAACTACATCAACGAACATTACAGTGAAGACCTGACCCTGGAGACGGCGGCTGAGAAGGTCGGCTTCAGCAAGTACCATTTTACAAGACTGTTTAAACAGGTGACCAATGTCAGCTTCTATAAGTACCTGAGCCAGAAGCGCATCGCCCACGCAAAGGAGCTGCTGATCTCCGGGAATTACTCCATCATGGAGGTGGCTTACCTCTCCGGATTCTCCAGCCACGGCTCCTTCACACGCATGTTCCGGCAGGTCACCGGCGTGTCGCCCAATGAATTCCGGAAGATGTACGATGGGTGGAAGATGATGCAGTAGGTCATCACAGGCTCTTCGACACCGCCGTACAGGCCTTCATCGCCTCAAAAACGGCGCTTCGGAACCCGCTCCTCTCCAGCACCCGCACAGCTTCGATCGTGGTTCCCGCAGGCGAGCACACCATGTCCTTGAGCTCGCCCGGGTGTTTCCCCGTCTCAAGGACCATCTTCGCACTCCCCATGACGGCCTGCGCCGCAAAGGTATAAGCCTGAGCCCGGGGCATCCCGTCCGCCACGGCGGCGTCGGCCATCGCCTCGATAAAGAGGAAGACGTAAGCCGGCGAGCTGCCGCTCACGGAAGTCACGACATCCATGAGGTGCTCCGGCACCAGTTCCACGCGGCTGAACGCCCCGAGCAGCTCCAGGGCCGTCGCCTTCTGCTCCTCCGTCACGAATTCGTTGGGGCAGGCCGCAGTCATGCCCGCTCCCACCATTGCCGGAGTGTTCGGCATCGTGCGGACAATGGGGAGATCCCGTCCGAACTGCTCCTTCAGCCAGGCTAAGGTCTTGCCCGGTGCGATCGTAATGATCAGCTGCCCTTCCTTCAAAGAATCTTTAATCCGGGAAATGGCAGCCGGATAGATCTGCGGCTTGACCGACAGAAAGAGGACGTCCGCCGCCTTCGACACTTCTGTATTCTCCTTCGTGTAATGGACCCCGAACTTCTCAGAGACTTTGTCCACCAGATCCGCCACCAGGATATCCGAAGGAGCCAGCAGTCCTTTCTTGATGATCCCGCCCATGATTGCAGAGGCCATATTTCCTCCGCCGATAAATCCAAGCTTCATAATGATTTTCCTCCATTTTCATCGATGACAACGAATAAGAAAAGGGACAGACGAACTGTCCCTTATGTTCCGCTTCGTGTATCTCACATAGCTTTCACGCGCTCAAAGGTATCCGTGATTTCCTTCGAAGGAGCCGCTGTCGCCAGTGAAACAATCACATTGACAACAATCGCGATGAGAAATGCCGGAAGCAGCTCATAGATATTGAGCGCTCCGCCCATCGGACGGACCAGGAATTTCCATACGAAGATCATCACGCCGCCGGCGATCATACCGGCAATCGCGCCATTCTTGTTCGCTCTCTTCCAGAAGAGGCCGAGCAGGACGACGGGGCCGAAGGACGCACCGAAGCCGGCCCAGGCGAAGGACACGATCTCGAAGACGGAGCTGTCCGGATTCCACGCCAGGATAATACCGAGAACAGCGATCAGGATCAGACTGATTCTTGAGACTACCAGCTGTTTCGCCTGGCTGATGTTCAGGTGCAGGAACTTCACGAGGATGTCATTTGACACGGATGAAGAGGCTGCGAGGAGCTGGGAGTCCGAAGTCGACATCGTGGATGCAAGGATACCGGACAGGACGATACCGGCAACGATCGCCGCCGGGATGCCAAAGGTCGACAGCAGCTGGGAGATCTTGACGATGATCGTCTCGGAATTCGTTCCGGTCAGAGTCTCAATTACACCGACCTTGGACATGCCAAGTCCCACGATACCGATGAGCACTGCCGCTGACATGGAAAGGATAACCCAGATGGAAGCGACGCGCCTGGAGAGGCTGATCTTGCTGTCATCTTCAATTGCCATGAAGCGCAGCAGGATGTGCGGCATTCCGAAATAGCCAAGACCCCACGCGCAGGTGGATATGATCGTTATAAATGTGTACGGAGTCGCAGTCCCGTCGGCAGCGTTGTAGCTGGATGTGAAGCTCAGATAGCCCGGAAGGGATCTGGCATTCTCCATAACGGCGCCAAATCCGCCCGCCTGGGTGACGCCGAAGATGAGCACGATAATCAGAGCCGCCGTCATAATAATGCTCTGGAGGAAGTCCGTCGTGCTTGCCGCAAGGAAGCCGCCCATGGAGGTGTAGAACATGATGATGATCGCACTGATAATCATCGCCGCGTGGTAATCCACTCCGAAGAGGCTGTGGAACAGCTTGCCGCAGGCCGCGAAGCCGGACGCCGTGTAAGGAACAAAGAAAATGATGATGATCGCCGCTGCGATGAAGGTCAGCACGTTCTTCTTATCGCCGAAGCGGTTCGAGAAGAATTCCGGGAGTGTGATGGATCCCGTCGCTTCCGTGTAGCGGCGGAGCCTCTTCGCCACAAGCAGCCAGTTGAGGTAGGTGCCCACCGCCAGGCCGATGGCCGTCCAGCCCACGTCGGCCAGGCCGCAGAGGTATGCGAGACCCGGAAGACCCATCAGCAGCCAGCTGCTCATGTCGGAAGCTTCCGCGCTCATCGCCGTGACCAGCGGGCCGAGCTTTCTTCCGGCGAGATAGAAGTCCCCGACAGTTTCATTTTTCTCTGAGAGTTTAATGCCGATGCCGATCATGCAAAAAAGGTAGACAGCCATTGCAACCAGCATCGCGATCTGAGAACCAGTCATAGTATTCCTCCTCCTTAAATTAAGACATATGCGCACTTCAATACGTTTATACTGCACAATGGTAAAGCGCACAAGAGAGATCATACCATAGATCTGTGACAGAGTCAAAGGGTGAGTGGGTCAGAAAGAACCGTCCCTGCGTCCCATTCACTGAACCACTCCCGTAACAACGTATCCCCGGGCATTATCCCCGGACACCGTATAGTTCCCCTCAGGCTCCACGATCTCCTTCTCCGGAGTGAAGAATACTGAGTAAGTCTGCGGCCCGGCGGTATAGACAAGCGGATTCTCAGGCGAAGTGTGTTCCCTGAGGTACTCCAGATACTCCTCCAGGCATAAATTTTTCTCATACATATAGGCGGCGTGGGGCTGCCCGACATATCGGAAATGCCATGCCTCGTTGCTGATCCCGGTGATCTCCACCTTGTCCTCCGCATACCGCCGCACAAAGCCGTAGCGATAGGAGTTCTTCGCCATCCACTCCGCATTTTCACTCTCAGAGAAGGTCCCCGGGCTTCCATCCGAATAAATGATTCCGAGATCCAGGGCGAGTCCGGTGTGATGCTCGCTGAAGCCAGGCACCGCGACATAGGACTTGACGTAGTTCTCCCCATAGAGCTCCTCATACTCATCCCACACGCCCTGCTGGTACTCCTTCGAGCGATAAGCGCTGGAGACCGAGGTGTAGTCCGTCCCCATAGCCTCATTGCAGTCCCGGATCATGGCGTCAAGCTGCGGGATAAGCTTCGCGCTGAGCTGATATTCCTCCTTCTCCACCGGATAAGAGAAGCTCTGCGCGTCCACAATTCTCACAAGATCCATGTCGGAATTCGCGTCAAAGTCATAGGCATAGTCCTTGCTGACAAGGATGAGGTTCCCCTTATGAAGCTGTTCTTCCGAAAATGTAATCGTCGCCGGAGCTGCCGCCGCACTCACAGTATCCTCCTCATCAGAGGCTTCAGCATTTGCCGTCTCCTTCCCGGACGCCTCTGCTTCCCCTGTTTTTCCCGCTCCACATCCCGCCAGCAATCCGCTCATAAGCAATAGCGTAAGCGGCAGCATCTTCCATTGATATTTCATAGCAGTTCTCCTTCGGGTCAGATGATGCAGTGGGGACGCTCCATCAGTACTTCTTAACATCAGAATCTCTCTTCACCATGATAATATACGTTCCGTCCTTGCAGAAACGAAGCAGCTTCATCATCACATTCGTCCGCAGGCTCACGCATCCACCGGTGTACCAGCGGTCTTCACTCTTACAATGTACGAAGATCGCGGATCCCTTATTATATACAATCGGATCCACATTATAGCCAACTGCCATAGCATACGCATACATGGGATAATCCGCCAGATGCTCACCGCTCATCCACTCGCGGCTCTCCACCCAGGTGTTATACGTATCCCTTTCCTCCGACCAATAAGAATAAGGCGTGATATCCCTCCACTGCATCTGCGTCCCCGGATTCTCCGCATTTCCAAAGGCGTGCATGATCGGGAAGGAGCCGATGGGCGTGGTCTTGTCCCCTTCCACGTGGTTCTCACTCATGCCGTTTTTCCCATAGCCGCAATATGCCCTGAGCTTGCGCTTCCAGGAGCCATCCGCCTTCCTGTTCCACAGCGACAGCTCATGATCGCAGACGACGATAATCTGCGAGGTCAGTTTTCCCGTCTTTGTCTTCTTCAGGAACCTGGCAATCCGTTCCTTTCTCACTTTGGCAAATGCTGCCGACGTGGCAGACCAGCTTCCCTTCTCGCCCTTCGGATAGCCGTAGAGGACATAGTGCCGCAAAGCCTTCTTCGTATTACTCCCGTATTTCTCCTTCAGCCTCGGATGCCTGCTGATATAGTATTCATAGTCGTAGACCGGCGAGTAGTCAATACCGGCGTAGACGACCTCCGGCTTCTCCGCGGCCTTCACATCCGCCGCGCAGGCCGGAATTGTGCTCAGGATACCAAGCATCAGAGCGACTGTGCTTAATACTTTTCTCGACATGTGTCTCCTTCTGATGGGTCAAGGGGACGGTTCTTAAGTGACCCACCGTCCCTTCACCTGCGTCTTCCTCTTCTCGAGTGATGTCTCCGTCCACTGTGGTGGCACCTCTCGCACACCCCATAGGGATAATTCCAGGGCAGAGGCCGCCCGCACTCGCGG
>CADCQE010000338.1 GCA_902803505.1 uncultured Lachnospiraceae bacterium
AGGAGCTTCTTCGGCGGCAGCTCCTTATTCTTATTCAGCGCAGCGATCATGCGCTCCGTTCCATAGAGCTTGTTCTCCGCATCCGCGGCCTCGGGAACTCCGTCCGTATAGAGGAACAGAGCGGCTCCTTTCTTCAAAGTGAAGGTGTACTCCTGATACTCAATATCCTCCATTCCGCCGACCACAAACCCGTGCTTGGCTTTCATCAGCGCGAATTCTCCTCCGGGCTGGCAGATCGCGGGATACTCGTGGCCGGCATTCGCCGCCGTGACCACACCGGTCTTCAGGTTCAGGATCCCGAACCAGACAGTCACGAACATGTCGTTGAGTCCCATCTCGCAGATCTTCTTGTTGGACATCTCGAGCACCTGTTTCGGCGAGTAACTGAGCGTGGACATGTTGTCGATGACGATCATGGAGGACATCATGAAGAGCGCGGCGGGAATACCCTTTCCCGAGACATCTGCCATGACGATGCCCAGGTGGTCTTGATCAATGAGGTGGAAGTCAAAAAAGTCTCCGCCCACTTCTTTTGCAGGCTCCATGGTCGCATAGATCTCGAAGTCATTGCGATCCGGATAGGGAGGGAAGATGGTCGGGAGCATGTTCGCCTGAATCTGGTTGGCGATGTCCAGCTCGGTGTTTATGCGCTGCTTCTCAGCTGTAGCGCGGATGAGCTTCTGCTCAGAGGTGGCGATGTCCATCTCCATGTTCCCCAGGATGACCGATAAAGCCTCGAATTCATCTCCGGTGTGGATCTGCAAGTGGCCAAAATAAAAATCATCAATGGTTCCGTCCGACTTGTCCTTCGCGTATTTTCCAATTGTATCAATGATCTGGGAGACGGGATCCAGGATTCTTGTCCAGATGACGAACCTTCCGATCATGAAAAGAATGAAGAAGATCACAGCCATCACGACAGGGTAAAGATACATAAAGGAGGGAATGGTTTTCGTCCGGGTCAGCTCATAACGGACCATCAGCAGAATGAAGCAGGTGCAGGCCAGAAACACCCCGAGGGATGAGAAGAGTACAAGGGCGATGATGACGCGGAAGACGGATTTGCGCTGTTTAAACTGCTTCTCCATAAGTTCTTTTTTTTTCTCTAAGTCGTTCTTATTGAAATCTTCATTCAGCATAGCTCTTCCTCCGGCCTGATCATACGCTTCATCATAACAGGGAGGAAGGAAGGACGTCAAGAATTGTGTGGGTCATAAGGGACGGGCTGCTTCATTGTCAAAAGACAGCGGACTTTGTATAATGAAGTCCAGATACGATATGGGAGGATATTCATGAAAAAACTCATGATTAAAATAGTAGTCCTCTGGGCTGTCGTTTTTGTACTCTGCCTGATCGCCAGGTCCATTATGGGAAATGTCTACACCGTCTATCTCCCTGTACACGATGACAAGACGCAGCTCGGCGAGATTCGGATCCTGGACAGAGACGGTACGGGGACTGATTCCGACGGAGAGTTTTCTTCCGTCCTTTCGATCGAGAACGCGGAGATCCGGGACGGGCGCTTTCAGGCGACGTTCCGGGCGATGAAAGAAGGGAGAACCTGCTACGAGGTCACTGATAAGGACGGAAAAGTGCTGACACAGCTGTACTTTCGCGTCGGGAAGCTGCACACGGTGTGGTTTGAGAACACGATGGGATTTACAGGGGACTTCATTGTCGTCGCAGGGCTTGCAGCAGCCTGCCTTCTCACAGCCTTTTTCATGATCCGCTTTTTCGTCAACAGCAGGGGTGCCTCACTTTTCTCCTACAATGTCATGTATGTGATCGGCTTCTCGATCTTTGTCCTGAGCTTCGGGCTCCTGATGCTCTACCTGACCTTTCGCAGAATCTTTCTGCCGGTGCAGTATTTCACCTATTCCTCTTACAGCATGATCGCTTTTGCAGGCTTTTTGTTCCTGATGGTGACCTGTCCTCTGGTTGTGCTCTTTGCCGTGCTCATGATGATCAGCAATATTGAGCTGCTCCGGCATGAGAGGAAGCGCTTTGCGAATGTGCTCGGGATCTTCATCAGCCTGATCCTGATTGCGGGCGAGGTGATCGCCAACTTTCTCTATCACTACGAATTTACCGGAAGCCAGCTGCAGTGGCGCGTTCACCTCGTCGTCATCAACGTCTTCGCCACGTGCTTTGTCTACTTCGAGTGCATGCTCTTCGGCGCTGTCATCTGCGGGATCCGGGCAGCGCGGCAGACACCTGACCGGGACAAGGACTTCATTATTATCCTGGGCTGCGGCTTCCGGAAGGACGGTTCCCTCACGCCGCTTCTGAAGGGGAGGGTGGACAACGCCGTCCGCTTCTGGAGGGCACAGCGCGATGAGAACGGGAAGACGGCAGTGCTGATTCCTTCCGGCGGCCAGGGGCCGGATGAAGTGATGCCTGAGTCGGAGGCCATGAGCCGCTATCTGGAGACAGAGTGCAGCATCCCGCCCTCCTGTATCCTGAAAGAAACCAAGTCGGTGAACACTTACCAGAACATGGCTTTCTCGAAGAAGCTCATTGCGGAGCAGAAGCCTGACATGGAACCAAAGGTTCTCTTCTCCACTACAAACTATCATGTATTTAGGAGCGGTGTCTGGGCGACCCTCGCCGGCCTGCCGGCGGAAGGGATCGGCTGCAGGACCAAGTGGTGGTTCTGGCCCAATGCCTTCGTCCGGGAGTGCGTCGGCCTTCTGCGGAACCGCCTCAAGGTGGAGCTGCTTCAGCTGGTCGTGCTCGTTGGATTTTTTGCTGTGCTTTCTATGTTTGTCATATGAGGAGTGGATTTTCAGGACGGACAAAACCTGTTCTCCCTTTGACCCGCCCCTTTCTTTCATGCTATAATAATTCCGTTTATACACTGAAAAACATCTTAGGATCACATCAGAAAGGAGTATTTGTATGAAAATAAGAAATCTGTCAACTTTACTGGTTTCCGCCGGCCTCATCCTGGGTCTTGCCACTTCTGCTTCTGCCGCGGATGACGGAGACAAGATCCTGCATCTTGGCTGGGGTGCGGATATCCAGACCATGGATGTTCATAAGACCACTGACAATTACGCAGTTCCCTTAAGCATCTTTGACCGTCTGCTGGAGGTCCAGCTGAACGACGACGGCAGCACAGAACTCGTGAACAGCATCGCGAAGGACTATGAGATCTCAGACGACGGCCTGACCTATTCCTTCACGCTCCGCGACGACGTCTATTTCTCCGACGGCACGCAGCTGACCGCCGAAGACGTGGAGGCCACATTTACCCGTATGTTCACACTGGAAGACAGTGTGCAGACAGACTTCACCACCTGCATCAAGGGAGCCCAGGCGATTCTGGATGGAGAGACGGATACATTGGAAGGAGTCCATGTCACGGATGACCTCCATTTTGAGATCACTCTCGAGGAGCCCTTCGCCGGTTTCCTCTCTGTTCTTGCGACACCCACCTGCTGCATCATGAGCAAGGCCAATCTCGAAGAAGCGGGAGATGACTTCGGCCAGGTCCCGGAGAAGACCATTGGCTCGGGCCCCTATATGGTGACCGAATGGATCAGAAACGATTCTCTGACATTGGTGCGCAACCCCAAATACTGGGGCGAACCGGCCAGCGCTGCGGAAGTGCACTATAAGGTCTATCCGGAAGCGGCTTCCCTCAACATGGCATTCCAGAACGGCGACGTGGATATCCTGGACTGCGAGTTCCTGGACACTGCAATTGTGGAATCCGTCTATGAGACAGCATATGCGGATCAGATGGTCAACGTAAACCGTCTCGGGACCTATTACCTCTCCCTCAATATGGGGGTTGAGCCCATGACTGACGTCAAAGTCCGCAAGGCTATGCAGATGGCGATTGACCGCCAGTCTATTCTGGATTCGATCTTCGGTGGAAACGGCGTGCTGGTAGATGGAATCTATCCGGCCGGAGCCATTGGCTTCTCTGAGGACAACCAGGGCTGGCTGCAGTATGACCCCGAAGGAGCAAAGGCACTTCTTGCTGAGGCAGGATATCCTGACGGTTTCGATGTTGAGCTCTCCGTGGATTCCGGCTCCTCGCAGAACCGTCAGAACATTTACCAGATCGTCCAGCAGAATCTGCAGGATGTGGGAATCAACGCCAATATCGTGAACTATGACAAGTCAAGCTGGCTGGCTAAGAGAACAAGCGGTGAGATCCCGATCTACACATCCACATGGACATTGGATTATAACGATCCTTCCAACATCATCGATGTCTTTTTCAGCTCTGCCGAAGGGTCGAAGATCCGTTCGATCAATTATCAGGATCAGGAGATCATGACCAGAGTGGCCGATGCGAAGAAGATTCTCGACGAGAATGAGCGTCTTGCGGAGTATGCCGCCCTTGAGAAAAAGATCGTGGAAGAGGACGCGAGCTGGGTACCGCTCTTCTGCCTGCAGCACAAGTTTGTCGTCAGTGACAAGATCGAAAAGTTCGTTCCCCACTGGGCCGGATACGGTGACTTCAACTGCGCAAATGTTGTGATGAAGTAAGTTCATGCAAATGTAAAAAAGAGCAGGCCGCTGTCCTTGCGGCCCTGCTTTTCTGTTTTCACCGGTGCCTGTCCTCCACAGTTTTTCCCTTAGGCGGAGAGCGCTGTCATTGGAAAAGAAGTGGCGACAGGCGCCGGCCGGAGTGATGCGTATGAAAATTGTCCTGAAGAGGCTGCTCAGCATGATTCCCGTGCTTCTGGGCGTCATCCTGCTGACCTTTATCCTGCTAAGAGTCGTTCCCGGCAATCCGGTGTCGATTCTCTTAGGTGAGCACTACAACCAGGAGACCATTGAGCGGCTCACAAGTTACATGAATCTGGACAAGTCGGTTCTTGAACAGTTCCTGTCTTATGCAGCGGGGATCCTGCGGGGCGACCTTGGTGTGAGTTACGTCATGAAGAAGCCTGTGACAGACCTGATCTTCCAGGCATTTCCCTATACGGTCAAGCTGGCTCTGCTGTCAGCGGCCATCGCCTGGTTCATCGGTCTTGGTGCGGGTATCGTGGCGGCGCTCAAGCAGAATAAGCTCGCGGACCATCTCTTCATGGGCTTCTCCCTGGCCGGTGTCTCGGTACCGATCTTCATGACTGCACTGTTCCTGCAATATGTGTTCGCATTTCGCATAAAGGTATTTCCCCTGTCCAGTGACGGAAGCCTCATCTCTCTGGTGCTCCCGGCCATCGCCCTGGGATGGAACAGCGCCGGGTCGATCGCCCGGATGACCCGCTCCAGCCTCGTGGATGTGATGCAGGCCGATTACATTGATACGGCCAAGGCAAAAGGAGTGCGCCATAGTGCCGTGATCTTCGGGCATGCCCTGAAGAATTCCCTGCTCCCGGTCATCACGATGATGGCGATGCAGCTTGCATCCATGATGTCAGGAGCCGTGATCACGGAGAGCATTTTCTCTATTCCGGGAATCGGCCGGCTGGCGACACAGGCAGTCCAGAACAGAGACATGCCCCTTCTGCAGGGAACGATCCTTTTCACGACGATCATCGTCATATTCGGGAACCTCATTGCAGACGTGCTCTACGGAATCATCGATCCGCGAATCCGGCGCGCCGTATAGGGACGCGCCCGATCCCCCGAAAAGGAAGCATCTCAGCAAGTGTTTTCGGCAATTACTGAGGCCAACGAGTATATTTACAGTGAAATTGGCAGCACTGCTGCCGCTTATTGAGGTATAGATATGCAGCAAGCGAAAGCCGCAAGCGAAGCTCTTTCCTCCGGCTATCAGGAGCAGGCTCTTGCCGCCGGGATCGGAGAGGCAAACGGGCCGAAAGAGAAGATCAGGAAATTGTTCAAACAGAATAAGCTGGCGGTAGTTTCGGCAATTGTGATCGTGGTGATCATTCTGCTGGCGATCCTCGCACCGGTGATCTCTCCTTACAAGGAGGCGCAGCAGGACCTGACAGCCCGGCTGCACGGGCCCTCCCTGTCACATCTTCTGGGAACGGATGAGCTCGGCAGGGATGTCCTGACCCGCATCCTGTACGGCGCGAGGGTGTCCCTGGTCATCGGGATCATTCCCTCCGTCATATCCCTGCTTCTCGGGATCCTGCTGGGACTCCTGTCCGGATATTTCGGAGGCTGGGTGGATTACCTCATTATGAGGATCGCAGATGTGATGCTCTCCTTTCCTTCTCTGCTCCTCTCCATGGCGATTATGTATACACTCGGCAGATACGTGAATTCCATCTGGTGCATTTTTGCGGCCCTGTCCCTGATTGGATGGGCCCCCGTAGCCCGCGTGATCCGCTCCCAGACCCTGAGCTTCAAAGAGACGGAATATGTAGAAGCGGCCAGATCCATAGGTGTCAGCAGATCGAGTGTGATGTTCCGGCACATTCTGCCCAACTGCACCCCTTCCCTGATTGTACTGTTTACTTTGAATGTCCCTTCCTGCATCCTCTCAGAGAGCACGCTGAGCTTCCTTGGAATCGGTGTCCAGCCGCCGGCGGCCTCCTGGGGACTCATGGTGAATCAGTCAAAGCAGTTTCTGTTCACGAGCCCGTGGCTTGCCCTGGCTCCCTGCCTGGCCATCATGCTCGTCGTGCTCGCCTTCAATTTCCTCGGTGACGGCTTGAGGGACGTACTGGATCCCTATCTGCAGGATGCATAAGAGATTGGCACATACAATAAGGAAAATGAGCATGAGCACTGAGAATCTATTGGAAATAAAGGATCTGCATACGTTTTTCCACACGGAGAAAGGAGTCGGCCGCGCCGTGGACGGGGTGGACCTGGCCGTTCCGAAGGGAAGTATCGTGGGCCTTGTGGGGGAATCCGGCTGCGGAAAAAGCATGACTGTGAAGACGGTCATGGGGCTGCTGCGTCATCCGGCACGGCTTGAGAGCGGTTCCATCCTCTGGAAGGGGGAAGATCTGACCGCGCTTCCCCCCGAGAAGTTTCGGGACATCTGCGGACGGGACATCGCCATGATCTTCCAGGAGCCTATGACCTCACTCAACCCGGTACTGAAAGTCGGGCGTCAGGTGAGGGAAGCGCTCCTGGTTCACAAAATGACGGCTTCAAAGGAAGAGGCGAAGAAGCAGGTGATCGAAATGTTTCAGCACGTGGGCATCTCGGAGCCGGAGAAGCGCTACGATGCTTATCCCCACGAGCTGTCGGGCGGTCTCCGTCAGAGAGTGATGATCGCGATGGCCATGATCTGCAAGCCCTCTCTCCTGATCGCAGACGAGCCAACGACGGCGCTGGACGTGACCATCGAGGCCCAGATCCTGCAGCTGATGAAGGAGCTTTCCG
>CADCQE010000339.1 GCA_902803505.1 uncultured Lachnospiraceae bacterium
CTCAGACATAAGCAGCTTTCGCTGCGACATACGTGCGAAGCACGGATGGTCTGTGGCCTGTAGCGGGAGGGGCCGTGAATAGTAACCACGGAAACGGACGATTATCGGGAAAGGAGCATTATGTTAAAGAGTGAAGAATTGACAAAGGTCTACGGGTCAATGGCCGCTCTTGACCATGTGACGCTCTCCATTGAGGGCGGGCACATCTATGCCATGCTCGGACCTAACGGCAGCGGCAAGACGACCTGGATGAAATCAGCGATCGGCCTTGTGAAGCCCACCTCCGGCCAGATCACCTATCAGGGTGTGCCCGTGAGCAAAGAATCCCGCAGGGAGATCGCTTACATGTCGACGGAGCCTTATTTCTATACCTGGATGACAATACAGAGCGTAGGCAAGTACTATCAGGATTTCTTTGCGGATTTCTCAATGGAAAAGTATGCTCACCTGCTCTCCCGCATGGAGCTCTCTATGGAAATGAAGACAAAGACGCTCTCTACCGGTATGATGGCGAAGCTGAAGATCGCTGTCACCATGGCGAGAAATGCCAAGGTCATTATGTTGGACGAGCCGCTCAACGGAATCGACCTCATCGCAAGGGATGCCATCGGCCGCACAATCGTGGAGGCTGCCGAGAGTGACGTCGCCCTGCTGGTCTCCAGCCATCTCGTGGAAGAACTCGAGACCCTCGCGGATACTGCCATTTTCATGAAAAAAGGGCGCCTTGTCGGTGTGTACGGAATCGAGGAGCTGCACCGCAGCGAAGGAATCACGATCGTCGACAAATACCGCGAAGTCTACGGCCCGGCAGGAGGTGAGCAAGCATGCTGAAACTGATGAAATATGAGCTTCGGAAGACCTGGTTCTCCAAGCTGGTCCTGCTCGTCATGACCGCCGTCGCAGAAGCAGTGTTCCTGATCGGCCTGCTCCGGAAGAGCGACAATAATATGGGAGCCGGAATTGTGATGCTTGTCCTGATCGCCTCTTTCGGCATTCTCTATATCGGCATCGACTCCCTCCTCGTGCTCCATAGGGATCTGAATACGAAGCAAGGCTATATGCTGTTCATGACACCGAACAGCAGCTACAAGATCCTCGGTGCAAAGGTTCTGGAGAACGGCATTTCCATCTTCCTCTCCGGCGCTTTCTATATCGGGCTTGCCGCCCTTGATATCCGCCTGGTCCTAAACCTTCGGGACGGAGCCAAAAATGTTGTGCAGATCGTTCAGGAGCTGATGCAGTCTCTCCAGATTCCTGTAGATCTCTCTTTTAAAGCTGTGTGCATCTACATCTTATCGATCCTTGCATCATGGCTCGCTGCTGTTGTGATTGCGGCCTTCGCAATCATCATATCCTCAGCACTGCTGACCGGGACAAGGTGGAATCTCCTCGTGAGCTTCCTTATCTTCCTGGGGCTGAATTTTCTCTGCAGCCGGGTTGCCGGGCTGGTCCCGATGATGCAGATCGAATTGTACTACCTCGTGACCTCGCTGATCCATCTCGGAATTGCGCTCGCGGCCTACATAGGGGCTTGTATCATTATGGACGAGAAACTGAGTCTCTGATATAAGAGCAATGAGGCGATACTGCTGTCCGTCGAGGCAGGAAGGCAAAACCATTTCGTGAATCAGATTGACCTTTTCTTTTGACTCTCTACAAATAAAAATATGCTAAAGAACGCCAGAAAAGGGTTTTACAGCGACCTGTTCACCCTGGTTTTTCCTATTGTCATCCAGAACCTGATCTCTTCCTCAGTGAGCCTGGCCGATGTCCTGATGCTCGGGCAGGTGAACCAGACGGTGCTCTCCGCCTCATCTCTGGCGGGGCAGGTGCAGTTTCTGTTAAATACAGTATTCTTTGGCCTCGCATCTGCCATTACGATTCTGGCCGCGCAGTACTGGGGCAAAAATGACAGGAAGACGATCTCCCGCATCTTCGGAATGGGGCTCATCGTCTCCCTTCTATTTACGGTACCCGCAGCACTTCTGACCCTTCTTGTCCCAAGAGCCGTGATCCGGATCTGGACAAATGTGCCCGAGCTGATCGATGCCGGTGCCGTCTATCTCAGAACCGTATCCCTGTCATATCTCTTTGCAGGCATTGCAGAGCCTTACCTGTCAGTTATGAAGAGCTGCGAGCGGGTAAAGCTCTCCACCGCAGTCTCTGCAGCGACACTGGGACTAAACGTCCTCCTCAACGCAGTTCTCATCTTCGGCCTGTTTGGATTTCCGGCTATGGGGATCAGGGGTGCGGCCCTCGCCACGGCCATCAGCAGAGCTGCGGAGGTACTCATCTGCGCCGTCGATTTTCTTCATCAGAGAATAATGCCGAGGATTCCCGGAACCATCTTCTCGATTCCCCGCTCTCTCGTGAGGGATTTTATGCGCTTTTCCCTGCCGGCCTTCATCAACGATGCGATGTGGGGGCTTGCTTTCAATATGAATTCCATAATCATGGGCCATCTGGGGGCCGATATCGTCGCTGCCAACTCCATCGTGACAGTCGTGCGCGATCTGGTCACGACAGTGGGATTCGGCATCTCGGGAGCTTCTTCCATTCTTTTGGGGAAGGAGCTCGGGGAAGGC
>CADCQE010000340.1 GCA_902803505.1 uncultured Lachnospiraceae bacterium
AGATCCGGAAGCATGTGCTTCATGAGTTCGAGGTGATCGGGGCTGAGCCGAAGAAGGAAGTGGTGGAGCGGATTGTCGAGGAGCGCCTCCGCCGCGAAGTGGAGAAGGGCATCCAGACCATTCAGTACCAGGTCATCACCCTGATGACAACGAACGGCCAGGCGCCGTTTCTCACGGTATTCATGTATCTGGACGAAGCAAAGAATGAGCGCGAGAAAAAGGACCTCGCCCTGTGCATTGAGGAAATGCTCCGCCAGCGGATTCAGGGCGTAAAGAATGAGAAGGGCGTGTGGATCACGCCGGCCTTCCCGAAGCTGCTCTATGTCCTCGAAGAGGACAATATCGAGGAGGGCAGTGAATACTATTATCTCACGGAGCTGGCTGCGGAGTGCACCGCAAAGAGAATGGTCCCGGACTATATCTCTGAGAAGATCATGAAGCAGCTCAAGGGCGGCGACGTCTACGCCTGCATGGGCTGCCGCAGCTTCCTCACGCCGGATCGCTTCACGGACCTGGGCATCGGGAACCTGTCCAATGCACTGAATTATGACGGGAGAAGCCACAAGTATTATGGGAGATTCAACCAGGGCGTTGTGACACTGAATCTGGTGGACGTCGCCTGCTCCTCCCAGAAGGACGAAGAGGAGTTCTGGAAGATCCTTGATGAGCGCATGGAGCTCTGTCACAGAGCCCTGAGACTGCGCCACGACCGCCTGCGCGGGACGGTGTCCGATTCCGCACCGATCCTGTGGCAGTACGGCGCCATCGCCCGCCTGAAGAAGGGGGAGACGATTGACAGACTGCTCTACGACGGATACAGCACCATTTCCCTCGGATACGCAGGACTGGCCGAGTGCGTTTACTACATGAAGGGGCTCTCCCACACGAGCGAGGAGGGCAAGGAGTTCGGTCTCCGCGTGATGCAGGCGCTCAACGATGCCTGTCAGAAGTGGAAGGTCTCCGAGAACATAGACTACAGCGTCTACGGGACTCCGCTTGAGAGCACTACTTATAAATTTGCAAAATGTCTCCAGCGCCGCTTTGGCATCATCAAGGGAGTGACGGACAAGAACTATATTACGAATTCCTACCACATCCGGGTGACGGAGGAGATTGACGCGTTCACGAAGCTGACGAAGGAAGCGGAGTTCCAGCGGCTCTCTCCCGGCGGGGCCATCAGCTACGTGGAAGTTCCGAATATGCAGAATAATATCAAGGCTGTGCTGCAGCTGATGAGGCATATCTACGACACGATTCTCTATGCGGAGCTCAATACGAAGAGTGATTTCTGCCAGGTCTGCGGGTTTTCCGGAGAGATCCGGATCATCGAGGAGGACAGCAAGCTGGTCTGGGAATGTCCGAACTGCGGCAACCGCGACCAGGACAAGATGAATGTGGCCCGCCGCACCTGCGGGTACATCGGGACGCAGTTCTGGAACCAGGGCCGAACCCAGGAGATCCGGGAGCGCGTGCTGCACCTGTAATGATGTTGTAAGAAAAATGTAAAAAACAAATCAGATCTATTGTCTCAAGACAGATATTGTGGTATAGTCTCTACGGACGACTAAATATAGTCCAATAGGGGAGTATATCGTGTGAACCGGCAGTCTATTCAATGTCTGCCGGTTCTTCGGTTCTTATCCGGGCGATGTCTGTCATTGCTGGAGGAGTGTTTTTCGTTTCTTGCCTGGATCAAGGCGAGGAAGGAATGAGGGATAGAAATGCACTACGGGAATATAAAAGAGCTGGATGTAGCCGACGGGGAAGGAATTCGCGTGACATTGTTTGTGTCGGGCTGTACGAACCACTGCGAGGGCTGCTTTCAGCCGGCGACCTGGGACTTTTCCTTCGGCCGTGAATATACCGAAGAGACGGAGACAAAAATCCTCACGCTCCTTGACAGGCCCTTTGTGGATGGCTTGACCTTGCTGGGCGGGGAGCCCTTCGAGCCCTCGAACCAGCGCGTCCTCGTGGGGCTGTGCCGCAAGGTGAAGGAGCGCTTTCCCGAGAAAACCATCTGGGCCTACACCGGCTTCGTCTATGACCGGGACCTGCTTCCGGGGCAGAGAAAGCACACTGAGGTGACGGAGGAAATGCTCTCACTCATTGATATTCTGGTTGATGGTCCCTTTGTCCTTGATAAGCGGAATCTCGCACTCAGCTTTCGGGGATCGGAGAACCAGAGAGTATTGGATCTGCGGAAGACCCGGGAGTCGGGAGCGATTGTGCTGTATATGGAGTAGTAACGTTACAGAGAAAGAAGATATGCTGCATGGCAGATCTTATCTTTTGACGACGATGAAGGAGGGAACATGAAAAAGGTAGAGAAGGTCTTATTTGTTGCAAGTATAGCGGTAGGAGTGGCAGATTTCTTCATGGCCCGGAGTGTGTATCTCAAGAAGAAGGGCATTGTCATGAGGGATATGGCGATTCAGTCTCTGGACAGGAAGGTCCATAAGCCGATAGACGAAGATGCGGAGAC
>CADCQE010000341.1 GCA_902803505.1 uncultured Lachnospiraceae bacterium
CCGAAATCACAGCGAAAACCATTCAGAAAACCAGTTCTCTGCCTGATTTTCACTCTGATTTCAGGGGTGCTGAATAGTTACATATAATGATTCTGCAGCAGTTGGCTTATCTTAAGAGGAGATTATCACACTATGAAAAAGATATTTAAAAACGAATTTCTGCCCCGCTTTTTGGTCAGTACTTCGGGAAGGCGCTTGAAGCCCTGAAAGAAGCAGGAATTGTATACATGAAAAAACATCCTTTGGGAAAAGAACGCCGAAAAAGAGCATTTGTACGAAAATAAAAAACATACTTTGGCAATCGTGTTCTTGACAATGAGCGAATATTTGCATAGTGTATTATATAGAGGCATTCTGAAGGCACTCCGGGCATCCTGGGACTCCAGTGCCCGCTGCAATATCCAGAATGAGTTTCCATATCGGGTTTCGGAAAAAATACACGTTTGGGAGTGATACGATGTTCAAGGACAAAATCAAAGAATTACGCGTAAGCAACAATCTCTCAACCACGGAATTCGCCGAAGTGATCGGCGTTTCCAAGTCTTCCGTATCTCTTTACGAATCCGACAGGCAGAAGCCGGGCAGAAAGACCATCAACAATATCTGCGAAGCTTTCGGTGTTGATGAGGAATGGCTGTTTGGTGAAGACGACAGCGCAGCCGATACAAAGAAGAACACGAAAAAGCCGTCGAAGAAAAAGAAATCCAAAGAGAAGGCAAAGGATGAGGCCGTTCGGGCAGGAGCGGAAGCAGAAGACGAGATAAATGAGGTGACGCCGGAAGCAGAAGACGAGGCAGATGAGGCGGCGGAATCCTACGGCGAACCAACTGCCGCGGAATCAGAGACAGCGGAAGAGCTGCAGGATGCTTCTGAAGAAGAAGCGGAAACGGAGACGCGCACAGGCGCACAGGAGGCCGAAGGTCTTTCCGAAGCAGAGGAGCCCGAAAGTAAAGCCGATTCGGAAGCGAAAGCACCCGGAGAAGCGGAAGAGATGAAATCCGGGCCGGAAAACAGTCCTGCAGAAACCAAAAAGCCTGCAGGCAAAAAGAAAGTGGAAAAACAGTCCAAGAAGGCTGCCAAAGCAAACATGAAAGGAGAACGTAAAATGAGCAAGAAACAGAAATACCCGGGATTGGTTCCTCCCATGCTTTTTGTCCCCTACGGGAGAGCCTGGAAGAGGACTGAAGATCAGGACGCTGCTAAAGAGGAAGACAACAAGAACAGCGAAAAGAAGGAAGAATACAAGGCTCTGCGGAAGAAACTCTGGGAGCAGAATTCCGATTCGCGCAAGGAATCCGCAAAGAACAGGAAGGATAAGTGGGATAAGAACTTTGACCTGTTCATGGAGATGCAGGAAACTTATGCCTCTTACATGTCGGAAGATCCGTTTGTACTGCCGTTTGCGCCTATGTACTCCTTCTTCCCGAAGAGACTGCTGAACCATCTGATGGAGCTCGAGCGCATGTCGAATGATTATTTCAAGGAACAGATGGAAGCCTATGAGGACTTCTGCGCTCAGAGACGTCGCGTCTTCCGCGAAGCGGCTGCCTCTGTGATCGAAAGATCAGAGCCGGACAAGAAGGAAAAATCCGACAAGGAAGACTAAAGGAGCCTGAGCCCGCAAAGCATCCCGGATACCGGGGTGCCGGGCAGCTGTATCAAAATGAATAAAACCTTGTGCTGCAGGTCATGCTGCGGCATGAGGTTTTTTCTTTACTCCGCTGATCTGCACGTAAAAGACGTGAAAACCGCGCGCCCAACTGGTAAAAATTGACTTTGACTGTGCGGTAAATTATAATGTTGATTGTGCAAGTCCACCAAAAGACGGGCTTTTTCAGGGCGCCCGGACTGCAAAGTTCTTAATTGCGCATGGAATGATAGGAAAGAATACATTAGGAGCGATCAGTTGAAAAATCGTTGGCAAGAATCCTGATAATATGTGCGGTTGTGCTGCTTCTGCCTTGTGTGATGCTGTCCGGCTGCTCCAAAAGCGGCGGTGCGATTACATCGCTTTCACAGCTGAATGAAAAGGGAAGAAAGATTGCGGTAGCCAGCGACTGCCCGGAGGAAGTGAGCGTAAGGAAGGACTATCCGAACGCCACGATCGAGAGCTATAAGGATGTTTACCCGGTGTACACTGCTGTTGCCGAAGGAAAGATTGACGCATGCGTACACGCGAGGGTTGAGATGGAGCTGGCCGTTAAAAGCGGCATAAAGGGCGTGCGCATTCTTGATGAGAACTACTGTGAGGACGCAGTGGCAGTCGGCATATCGAGAGTGACGCCGATTCCGGATCTGAAGAGCAAAATCAATGCATTTTTGCGGGAGCTTCGGGATGACGGCACTCTGAACGATATGTATAAGCGCTGGGTGGTCGAAGGAGATGAGACCATGCCGGACATCCCGGCACCGGAGAATCCCAAAGGTTCTCTGCGCGTGGCAACGACGGGCACGGCCATGCCTTACACCTACTACATAGGGACTGAACTGGCGGGGTACGATATCGAGCTGGCCAGGCGCTTCGCCGCATGGCTCGGTATGGAGATAAAATTCGGGGTCTATGACTGGAACGGTATTCTGTCCGCTGCGCAGGGAGGAGATGCCGACTGCATCATGTCCAATCTCTACTATACCAAGGAGCACGATGAGAGCATCGACTTTTCCGACACGCTCTTTAAGGTGGAAGTCGCCGTCATGGTAAAAGATGACGGGAAGGACATAAAGGCG
>CADCQE010000342.1 GCA_902803505.1 uncultured Lachnospiraceae bacterium
AACGAAATGATCTGCTGCGCAGAAGCTTTCGTTTTCCCTATATGCAGTTAATCTAAGTAATTGCCTTCGGCAATTACTTAGGTGAACTAGTATATTTCGATTCGGCAGGACAAATAAGGCAAGAGAGGACCATCTGGAAGATGAAATATAAGCGATTAGGCGAAATGCTGGTCGACGTCGGCGTCATCACGGAGGAACAGCTGGAAGAAGCCCTGAAGATGCAGAAGGGCTCCGGTAAGCGACTCGGTACGGTGCTGGTCGACGAGCATTTCATCACGGAGACGCAGCTGATCGAGACGCTGCGCATGCAGCTGGGTATCGATTTCATCGATCTCAACAAGGCGAAGATCGATCCCTCGATGGTGAATTATGTGCCGAAGGCGATCGCGAAGAAAGAGCGCGTCGTCCCGGTGAAGGTGGTGCAGGACACGCTCTATCTGGCGATGGAAGACCCGATGAATTTCATGGCCATTGAGAATGTCAAGAACACGACCCGCAAGCGCATCACCCCCATGATCGCCTATTCCCGCTCCATCGACCGCGCCCTCAATGTCCTCTATGAGAACGAAGGCGCCGCGCGGGCCATGGAGGAGATGCGTGAAGAAGGCGGCTTCGGTACCGTGGCGGAGCGCTCGGAGAGCGTGCTTGAGAATGAGGAGTCGAATGCAGCGCCTACGGTCAAGCTCGTCAACTCGATCCTGGAGCGAGGCATCTCGGAAAAGGCATCCGACATACACGTGGAGCCAAGAGAGAGCGGCATGGTCGTCCGGCTCCGTGTGGACGGACGTCTGAACACGATCCTTGAGATTCCTTCCGATCTGCAGGCTGCAGTCATTTCGCGCTTTAAGGTCATGGCGGGAATGAATATCGCTGAGCGCCGCATCCCTCAGGACGGCAGAGCCGTGATGCACAGAGCGGATGGCACGGATATTGACATGCGTCTTAATTCCCTGCCGACCATCTTCGGCGAGAAGATCGTTATCCGACTGCTGATGCGCGACAAGAGCTATCTCACAAGAGAGGGCATCGGCATCACGAAGCGGGACAATGCGAAGTTCGACCGCATTCTGAAGAACACCAGCGGCGTGATCCTGATCGTCGGCCCCACCGGTTCCGGTAAGACTTCTACGCTCTATACAATGATCCATGAGCTGAAGCAGGACACGGTCAACATGATCTCCCTGGAGGACCCGGTGGAATTCCAGATCGACGGTGTCACACAGGTTGCGATTAACGAGAAGGTGGGACTGACCTTTGCCAGCGCTCTCCGCGCCTGCCTGCGACAGGACCCGGATATCATCTGTATCGGAGAGATTCGAGACGGCGAGACAGCGGAGATCGCCATGCGCGCGGCTATGACCGGTCACCTTGTTCTCTCAACCATCCATACGGAAGATACGATCTCCGCGATTGACCGACTCAAAGACATGGGTATCGAGCCTTACCTGACAGCCGGTTCTGTCCGCGGCGTCGTCTCCCAGAGACTGGTCCGCCGGATCTGCCCCAACTGCAAGCAGGAGATTGATCCGGATCCGGATACATTGGATCTCGTAGGGATCCGGAACACGGAGGGCAAGCATTTTTACAAAGGCAGAGGCTGCCACATGTGCTTCGACTCCGGTTACCGCGGAAGAACCGGCGTGTTTGAAATTCTTCCCATCAATTCCCGGCTCAGGGACAGGATTGCGGAAGGCATTACGGGAAGCGAGCTGAGAAGAGAAGTGATGGCGGACGGGGATTTCGTTCCGATGATTGTCAACGGACGAGACCTTGCGGAGAAGGGGATCACCACCGTTGATGAGCTCGTCAGGACAATCATCACGGTCGAGTAAGGATTCACAGTATACAGTTCAGTAAAGTCAGAATAATGGAGTGATCGATTATGAGAATGAGTGTAGAGGACCTGATCATCAAGTCAAGGGAACTGGGCGGATCGGATATCCATATTTCAAAAGGAGTGCCTCCGAAGCTCCGTATAGACGGCAAGCTTCAGAACCTCAGTGAGGAACCCCTCTCCTACGAAGACTGCGAGGCCTACGGCAGGGAGATGGCCGGCGACCGCTACGACCAGATCCGCGAGATCGGAGAGCTCGATCTGGCAGCTACAATCGCAGGCTCCCGTATCCGTTTCAACTTATTCCGTCAGCAGGGCGCGTGCTCTGCATCTCTGCGTATCCTGAGTGACCGCATTCCGGATATTTCGAAGCTCGGTCTCCCGGATCTTGTCCAGCAGTTTCCGACCTGGCAGAAGGGCATTATCCTTGTGACGGGTGAAACCGGCTCCGGTAAATCCACGACACTGGCTGCAATCCTCAATGAGATCAACCACACGCGCCGCGAGCATATCATCACGCTGGAGGACCCCATTGAGTACGTCTATAAACCGGATCTCTGCCTGATCAACCAAAGAGAGGTCGGCAAAGACACGAAGTCGTATGCGGACGGCCTGCGCGCCATCCTCCGCGAAGACCCGGATATCATTCTCATCGGTGAGATGCGTGACGCAGAGACGATCGAGATTGCCCTGACTGCGGCCGAGACCGGCCATTTGGTCTTCGGAACGCTGCACACGAATTCTGCAGTGGACAGTGTGGACCGTATCGTCGGATCCTTCGCCGCCGAGCGTCAGGGACAGATCCGCATGCAGCTGTCTACAACCTTGCGCGCAGTTTTGTCTCAGCAGCTCCTCGTGAAGAAGGGCGGCAAGGGGCGCTGCGCGGCCTGTGAAGCGATGCTGGTCACCACGGCGATCCGGAACCTCATCCGCGAGGGCAAGACCCCGCAGATGCAATCCTCTCTGCTCTCCTCCGCGAAGCTGGGAAGCATCACGATGGACAACTGCCTCCTGAAAATGGTGCGCGAAGGCCTGATTGATACCGATACGGCGATTGATGCGGCGGCCGATGCTGAGTACGTGCGGGCAAATGTCGGCGGCATGGGCGGCTTCTCCACCAGACCCAATACTGCGATGAATAATACCGCCCGGCCCGGCACACCCGGAAGCGGCATGGGCGGTATGAACAGTACACCGCCCAGTCGGGGAGGCTTCTTTAAGAAATGATCCGCGGCGATCATTTCTTTGAGCTTCTATGCCTGCTTGCGGAACGCTCTGTCAGCAGAGCATTCGTTCAGCGGCATCTGAAGGGAATCCCGGCATGAGAGGAGGAAACGTCTATTGGTTACATATAAATATGTGGCACTGACTCCGGAAGGCGCGAAAGTCAACGGTGTCGTAGATGCAATTGATGAGTTCGCGGCAGTAACGAGAATTAAGGCGCAATACCCGGTAGTCATCAAGATTGATCCGGTCGTCAAGAACGAGAAACTGGCATTCTTAAGCCAGGATATTAATAAAAAGGTAGACCCGAAGGCACTCTCCGTGATGTGCTCCCAGTTCTCCATCATGCTTCAGTCCGGCATGAATATCGCGATCTGCATGGACATGATTGCGAATCAGACGGAGGACAAGAAGCTGGCGGCGATGCTGCATGAGTCGGCGCAGGACGTCTCCCACGGCGCGTCGGTGGCTGCCAGCTTTGAGAAGAACTGCGAGGGGCTCCCGGTAACTTTTATTGAGACCATTCGGGCCGGTGAGATGTCCGGTACCTTAGAGAATTCCTTTAAGACCTTGGAGTCATACTATTCCAAGTCTTATCAGTTGGCCCAGAAGGTGCGTTCAGCTTTGGCATACCCGATTTTCGTCATCATTGTGGCGATTGTGGTTCTGTTTGTTGTCATGATTAAGGTGATGCCTACCCTGACATCCGTATTCGGCGACCTGGGAGGAGAGATTCCCACCTCGACAAAGGTCCTGATTGCCATGTCCGATTTCTTTCAGGCCTGGTGGTGGCTGATTGCCGGTATACTGATTGTCGCGGTGGTCAGCTTTGTGCTCTACGGAAGGACTGAGAAGGGAAAGATCTTCCAGGCAAAGCTGATGCTGAAGATGCCGTCTCTCGGCAACATCAATACATTGAACGGCGCTGCCCAGTTCGCGAACACGATGGCGGCTCTGCTTCAGGCGGGTCTCCCTGTCGGCAATGCCTTAAGTGTCACGGGCAAGGTCATGGACAACTATCTTCTTGGACTTGACGTCCGAAGAATGGTGGATCAGGTTGAGGCCGGCCACCGCTTGGGAGACTGTATGCGAAGCAGCAGCAACTTCCCCCAGATCCTGCAGGAGATGACAGCGATCGGCGAGGAGACCGGTGAGCTGGAGCAGACCCTGGAGGTCATCGGCGCCTATTACACGAATGAGTCGGATTACGCGATCCAGAAGGCAATCAGCAAGCTTGAGCCGACAATCATGGTGTTCCTTGCTGTCTTTGCCGGATTTATTGTAATATCCATTTATCTGCCGATGTTCACCATGTATGACCTCATGTAATCCATGCATGCGATGCTGTATTACTGGTGAATCTTAGTAATTCCGAAGGCAATTGCCTGGATTTACTTCTTTCTCTACATGCATTTCGACTAAGGGATTGCCTTTTATGCATTTCTCAGTCAATCCGGCATATGTACGAGGTATGAGCAATGAGACGCAAGCTGAGAGACACAAGCGGTTCGGTCACCAGGAGAGAAGTCCTTCTTTCGGTGCTGGCGATTGCAATGTGCTTGTTCTTTGTCTACGAGGGCATGCGCTATCTCGACGGACAGCAGAAGAAAGGAAACGATGCGCTGCGGGTGAACACTGCTGAGTCTACGGCGACGATTAATTCCAACGATGGTATGAGCTGTCCCGTTCGGAATTGCAGCGGCAGGAATGGTTCCTGCAGCCATTATATCGGCGGTGTCTATGTGGGATATTTTGACGATGTACTGAATACGATTGTCGGAAAAAAACCCGAGGGCTACAACGAGTATGACACGATGAAGATCAACGACCAGTTCTGGCACGGAGCACCGGGGACCATGGTGATCCGGGTCGAAGTGGATGGCAGCGGAGGCATCCGGCTGAGTTGGGAGAGCAGCAAAAGATGATTGAAGTGACGGATCCAATAATTCTTGTGTACTTTTCTGTTCTGGCAGCAGCGCTTGGGGCGGTATTCGGGAGCTTTATCAACTGTGCGGCATGGCGGATTGCCCACGGCGAGAGCTTTCTGAAAGGGCACAGCCATTGTGCGGAGTGCGGACATGAACTGAAAGCTTTGGACCTGATACCGGTGTTCAGCTATCTGTTCCTCCACGGGAAGTGCCGTTACTGCGGCAAAAAGATCTCTCCCCGCTATGTTCTGACGGAGATCCTGCTTGCGGCGGCCTTTGTCCTTCTGGTCCTTCGCTTTGGGGTAAGCTGGGAGACCCTGCGCTATATGGGACTCACTGTTGTTCTTATGGGCTTGTCCTTGGTGGATTTAGAGACATACCGGATCCCGAACGGCTTCCTCATTGCAGGCATAGTCTGCTGGGCAGTGACAATCCCTTTGGTTTGGCCGAAAGAAGGAGCTTCCGGGATATCTGCGTGGATTGGGAGCAGCCTGGCGGTGACCTTACAGAGCAGCCTGCTTGGAGCATTTGTGATTGCCGGGGCAGTGCTCTTACTCTCTTTGGTATTTGATAAGCTCAGCGGAAAAGAGTCTCTCGGAGGAGGCGATATTAAGCTTCTCTTCGTCGTGGGTCTCTATCTCGGTCTGGCAGTCGGGTTCTTCAACCTGATCTTGTCCTGTATCGTGGGACTTCTGTTTGTCGCCCTTATGAAGCAGAAGCGGATCCCCTTTGGTCCTGCGATCTCACTTTCTGCTTATGTGAGCCTGTTTGTGGGACCCGCGGTAGTGAGCTGGTATATGAGTTTGTTTTGATTCTTTAATGAAAAGGAACGTGTGACATGGCGAAACATTCTTATGTGGGCGTAGAGATCGGCAACCGCCGCATCAAGCTCGCGGAGACGAAAAATCAAAAGCTGGTTCGCTTTGCATCGGAGGACATCCCGGACGACATGGTGCGGAGCGGCGAGATCCTCCAGTGGGAGGCTATGGGGGACCTGCTGAAAGATGCTGTGAAGAAGAATGGCTTTTCAGGAAAAAAAGGCGCTGTTGTCGTCCCTGATTCCATCGCCTATACGCGGCGCACGCATATGCCCGCTATGAGCGCTGCTCAGCTGGAGTACAATCTCTCCTACGAGTTCCACGACTTTATCACGGATGACAAGGATAAATACATCTATGATTATTCTATGGTCGGCCTGATAAAGGATGAGAATGACCAGGTAACAGAGATGGATCTGCTGGCGGTCGCGGTCTCGAAGGACATCATGGATAAATACCTGCGCATGTTTAAGAGAGCGGGGCTGAAGCTTGTTATGGCGGCTCCGGAGAGCAGGGCAATCGGAAATGTCTGCCATCGACTGAACCCCGAGATGTCCCAGGGAGACTTTGCCATCCTGGATCTGGGGTCGGACGCTACGCGCGTTGACATTTTCTCCCATGGGATCTATGAAGTAACCAGGACCATTGATACAGGCTGCAAGTCTCTGGCCGGTGTGGTGGCAGATGGGATGGGCATTGATCCTCATATTGCAGAGATGCACATAAGGGAGAACCGGGAGGACATTCTCAGCAACGAAGCCTGTCAGGATCTCTACGGAAGGATCGCAATCGACGTGATGCGCGCGATTAACTACTATACCTTTGAAAATCGTGACAACAATCTTGAGACGATGTATTATTGCGGAGGAGGTTCCTATATCCAGCCTCTGGTAGAGGAGATCCGCGGCACGATTCAGCTTGAGCTCGTCCCGATGTCTGAACTGGCTGCAGGGGAGACCGGGAGCGCCGAGGCCTTGATGAACGGACCTGCCGCGGTCGGCATATGTTGGAACGACTGACTGCTTTCGTAGAGAACAACAGGCATGAGGATGAAAACCGCCTTTTGAGGAGGAAATCGTAGATGGCGAAGAAAGAGGGGGGCAGTTCCTTCCTGTCGATGAGTATCGGCTCGAAGCCAAAACGTGTGACAAAATACCCGGACAAGACGACGATCAATCTGGTCCGCTATGAGACAGAAAAAAACAATCTGAAGGATATTCTGGTGATCCTTCTGATTGTTGTCGGATTGGCGGCGTTCGGCAAGTTTGCAGTGTATGACCAGCTCGCGGCGCTGAATGAGGCGCAGAGGCAGTATGGCATTGTGCAGGAGCAGCTCACAACGCTCCGCCAGGCAAATGCCAACTACGATGAGATCAAGGCGAAGTACGATGAGGTCACGGACTGGTACATGACCGCAGATGAGAAAGCGATCATCGACAAGATTGCTGTCCTGGAGATGCTGGAAGAAGACCTCATGCCTTATGTAGAGATCCTCAGGGTCCAGGTCAGCGGCACCACAGTGACAGTGGCCACCGGCGAGACGGATCTTGCTACAGTGTCGACCTTCCTCTTGAAGCTTCAGCGTGACGAGCGGAATTCTACTGCGACTGTGACCACTACATCCGCCGCAAGCTCAGTGGACGGTGAGGAGAGAGTCACTGCCGCGGTCATCATCAATTTCGTCGGAGAGCGGCCTGCTGAGGCACAGGATGATTCGGCGCAGCAGGCCAACCGCGAAGCTCTTGAGGCGATGCTCCAAGAGCTGCAGCAGTGAGGCAGGAGGGACGATGAGATGCTGAACAGAGAATTTACGAAAAAAGAAAAACTTCTTCTCGTGGCGTGCCTCCTGTTAGCTCTTGGAATCTTTTATTATCAGTTCATCTTCAAGGGTGTGAGACAGAGGATCTCGGAATATTCTACGGACGGGCTCCAGTCAGAAATCGAGGTTGAACAGCAGAGATCTGCGCAGATCGCCAGTATGCAGAAGGTGATCGAAGACAATAAGGACGTAAAACGCGGCGACCTGATGGTCTACAACAATCTGGCCAATGAGATCCATCTCGTCGGCGAGATCATGAAGAGGAAAGCGGAGGCAGTGTCCATCAGCTGGGAGACCCCTGTACTGAACGGCACTACCGTGCGCCGCGGCGCGAATATCACGTTTACGACAAGGCGTTATAAGCATCTGAAGGAGATCCTGCAATCCTTTCATGACTGTATGTACCGCTGTGTCACCCAGGATCTGACTGTTGCGGATAATTCGCCCACCTCCAGAACGGTGAATGCCAGAGTAGGCGGGAGGATGACAAGTGTCTCTATGACACAGACCCGCAGAGGCATCAAGCATAGTACGAGGATGAGTGTGTCCTTCCATGTGACCTTCTTTGAGACAATTGAAGGGGCGTCAACGACAGAGGGTCTTATCATTCAGTCGACCGGCAGCAGCAGTGATCTGGAAGGGGCCCTTGCAGATAGAGCTCACGCATATGATTAATCCATGAATAACTAATCAATGGGTCAGAGGGACGGCTTTCATTGATCCACTTTTCAGAGAGTGGGCCAATGGGGAACGTCCTCTGATTTTCTTTGGAGGCAAATACAAGAGTGGTGGTCTGATTTTGCTCATTTGCTTGCGTTGGGAGTTTGAACGCT
>CADCQE010000343.1 GCA_902803505.1 uncultured Lachnospiraceae bacterium
ATGAAGGAAATCGTCCTCTTCTTGAGCCGCTCCATGGGGAAAGCATCCGGATCGCCGGGCATCTCGCCGGTGCGCCTCTTGTCCAGCACCCAGTTGACCGCAGATACGTCGTGCCTGCAGGAGAAGCGGTCCACAAAATTCTTAAACTGGCCTACCGGCGTCAGTGTGTAGACCGGGGCCGAGACAATGAGAGCATCCGCCCAGCGCACATCATCCTCAAGCTTCTGGAAATCGTCTTTAAAGATGCACTCGTTGTCCTTTCCTTTCTCCAGCTGTGTGGAGCAGGCACCGCAGCCGCGGCAGCGGCCGATGTCCATCTTCATCGTGTTCACAAAGCGGATCTCCGCATCCGGAGCAGCCTCGCGGCATCCATACAGCGCTTCTTTGCACAGGATGTCACAGTTACTGTTAGGTCTTCCGAAAGAAACTCCTAGTATGTTCATATCCCTACCTCTTTCTGCATTCATGCTTTGTATATTATATGTGGGGTTCCGTTCTTAAGCGGGGTGGACTGATATCCTCATCCGCCCCACCTTTTATAGGAGTATTCTATTCGCTTTCACAGTGTTTGGATTTTCAAAGAACAACGAAGCTCAGTGCCATTTTTCACTTCTTAAAACAGAAAAGGTCAAAACAGGTAAGAAACAACGTTCCCATTTTGACCTTCCCTTGTCTATGGCTCTTCTCTTTCCAACGAGAATCCGGCTTCCCGACAGAAGCCGCCCTCATACTCTTACAGCTCTACCCAGGCTGCATCCTTCTTACTGCTCTCAACAGCGGCATGGATGAACTTCACGCCTTCGATGCCGTCGTCGATGGTCGGATAATCCTTCTCCGCCTCCGTCAGCTCCTGACCATTGGCCTTGGCAAGAAGTGCAGAGTTCCATACTTTGTACATATTGGCAAATGCCTCATACAGACCCTCCGGATGCCCGGCCGGAATGCGGCTCATGGACGATGCGCGAGCGGAGATATAGCCCATGCCCCTGTGATAGGTCTGCATCGGGCAGCCCTTCTTCGTGACAAAGAGCACGTTCGGTTCTTCTTCATGCCACTCGAGAGCGCCCTCTGTCCCGAAGACGCGGACGACGAGCCCGTTCATATGGCCCACGCAGACCTGCGAAGAGCAGAACACGCCGTGAGCGCCGTTGTCGAATTCCACGAGCATATTGGCATTGAGATCCAGAGGCTGGCCGTAGTAGTCGAGCTTCGCCGCAATTCTCTTGACGCGGAGGCCCGTGATATATGCCACAGTATTCTCGATATGCGTTCCGATATCGCCGACACAGTTGGAGATGCCGGCCACTTCCGGATCCTTTCTCCAGGAGGAGAGCTTCACCATGATCTGGTCGCCCTTGCCGATGTCGTCGACGAGGTACTCCTGCAGGTACTCGGCGTTGACGTTGATGATGTCGCCGATATAGCCCTGCTTCACAAGCTCCCTGGCCTCCTTGACCATGACATTGCCGGAATAGGAATAGTTGACCAGGAAGAGCAGCCCTTTCTCCTCCGCAATCTTCTTGAGCTCTTCGGCCTCGGCGACCTCGAAGCACAGAGGCTTCTCACAGAAGACGTTGATGCCATTTTCAAGAAATGCCTTTGCCGTCTTGTAGTGGGCATTATTCGGGGCGGAGATAATCACATAGTCGATCTTATCCTGCCTTGCGCCTTCCGCCTTCGCCATCTCGTCGTAGCTGCTGTAGACGCGGCTCATGTCCAGGTTGTAGAACTCACCGCACTTGCGGTTCTTCTCAGGATTGCGGCTGAAGCACCCTGCTTTAAGGAATGCCATGTTGTCAAAGCCCGCGCCGATGCGGTGCACTGCACCGATAAAGGAGTCAAGGCCCGCACCGACCATGCCGTATGTTAAGCTTGTTCTCATAATGCTTCCTTTCTTCAAATGGCCGTGTGCACGCTTTCATGCACCCGGGACCATCAGTGATCAATTTGCGATCGCAGCGTCAAATTTGATATCGGACTTGCGGAAGTCAACCTTGCGGACAAATGCGCAGGCTTCTGTCGCGCCCGCGACGCGGTCCATGCCGGAATCCTCCCACTCGACGGAGAGCGGTCCCTGATAGTCATGGGCATTGAGCACGCGGATGATTTCCTCGAAGTTGACATCGCCGTGGCCGAGAGAACGGAAATTCCAGCCGCGTCTGAGATCGCCGAAATCGATGTGTGAGCCGAGAAGGCCGCTTCTGCCGTCCAGCGTCACGGCTGCATCCTTCATGTGGACGTGGTGCACGCGGTCGATGAAGTCATTCAGGAAAATGTGCGGCGTGACGCCCTGCCAGATCAGGTGGCTCGGATCGAAGTTGAGGCCGAATTCCGGGCGGTCCTTGAACATATCCAGCAGTCTCTTTGCTGACCAGTAGTCAAATGCGATCTCGCCGGGGTGAACTTCCAGAGCAAACTTAATGCCGTTCTCTTTGAAGACGTCGAGGATCGGGCACCACAGGTCATAGATCTCCTGGAAGCCCTTGTTGATCATCTCTTCTGTTGTCTGCGGGAAGCTGTAGACATACTTCCAGATCGGGGAGCCGACAAAGCCGGTCACGATGCCGATGCCGGCGTTCTTGCAGGCGACGGGAACCAGCTTCATGGTCTCGATCGCCCATGCGCGGATCTCATCCGGCTTGTCTGCCAGCTCTGCAGGAGCAAAGTTGTTGAGACGGGGATCATTGTAGTCGCCGACGCACTGGCCGATGACGTGAGCGGAAGCCGCGTAGCACTTCAGGCCATATTTCTCAAATGTAGCCTTGAACTCTTTCACGTACTCCGGATCTGACGCCGCAGCTTTCACATCAAAATGGCCGCTCTGGCACGCGATTTCGATGCCGTCATAGCCCATCTCCTTCGCAGTTTTGCACATCGTGTCGAGATCAAGGTCTGCCCACTGGTTCGATACAAGTGTTACGGGTCTTGCCATTATTCTATCCTCCTTCGTGCTTTTCAAAATTCTGCCGGAATCTCCGGCTGATTTATAAAACCATTAGTGACTCTCAATTGCCCTCGGGCCGGCTTCTGCACGAACTGGCCCAAGTTGCCTAAAAATTATACAACATTTGTGCATAATTTACAATCACTTATCCAAGGCTTACTGCACCACACCGTCATCTACTTCAAAAAACAGCGTTGTAAATCCATCTCTTTCGGCAAAAATGGCATGTATCGGAATGGGGAGCTGGTGACGAAGTGTCTTGGCTTTCTTCTTGGTAATGCCGAAGATGGTCGTATTGTATCTCACGCCTTCTTCCAGCTCCACCAGGCCGTAGCAATAGGGGCCGATCTTGGAATTCCAGGGATCGGAGTTCAATGTTGCCGGTGTGAGAAGGGTCAGGAGCTTGCCTTTTCCCGAGAGCTCCACCCACTCTGTCTCATGGTAGCCGCAGGTATTGCAGGCGTAGCGGGGCGGGAATTCGATGGCTCCGCACTCTTTGCATCTTCTGGCATAGATCTTGTGCTCAGCCAGGCCCTCATAAAACTTGGAGACGATTCTTTCAATCTTCATCTTCGCACCCTCCTTATTCCATGACCCGAAGGATCGGGATACTGCAGTTCTGTCCTCCGCCGAAGCCCCTGAGCATTGCAGTCTTCGGATTGTTCTTAACCTGGCGCTCGCCCGCTTCGCCGCGGAGCTGGACAACCGCTTCATACACATCCGCCATGCCGGAAGCGCCGTAAGCGTGCCCGTAGGATGTGCGCCCGCCGTTGGGATTGATGGGACGGTCGCCGTCGTAAGCGCAGCGGCCTTCCTGCATCCACTTCCAGCCCTCGCCCCTCGGGAGATATCCGAGTTCCTCAGCTGCGCAGAGCTGAGAGGGAAGGACAAAGTCGTTGACAAAGAGCAGATCGATGTCTTCAGGCTTGAGGCCGGTCGC
>CADCQE010000344.1 GCA_902803505.1 uncultured Lachnospiraceae bacterium
GGCTCATCATGCTTGCATGAATGAGACAGGTTCTGATTGCAGATTGGCCGTGAATAGTAACTAAGGATCAGATTTCAACGACAGATTCCTGTGTGGCGACCTGGAAGCCCTTCGCGCGAAGTGCTAACTCCGCCTTTTCCGTCTCCTCGACGCGGAGAATCATGTAAGCCGTGCCGTTCTTCTTGCCGGCGAGAGCGGCATACATGTATTCCACGTTGACGTCGGCCGCATTAAGGGCGTTCAACACGCTGTTGAGCCCGCCGATCTTATCCGAGATGGAGACGGCCACTACCGGTGTCATGCTGCAGATGTATCCGGCTTCCTTCAGGACTGCCGCCGTCTCGTATACGTCATTGACGATCATGCGGACGATGCCGAAATCTTTTGTCTCTGCGACAGACAGCGCGCGCATGTCGATGTTTGCCTTTGTGAGGACCTCTGTCATAAGGTGCAGGGTGCCTGGCTTGTTCTCTAAAAATACGGAAATCTGTTTGATTGCCATGTCGGGACTCCTTTCTTAAGAGTGACCACTGCCTTGTGTATGGAATACTGGTTAAGCTAAGTAATTGCCGAAGGCAATTGCTATCAGATCTTTCTGTTGTCGATGACCCGCACGGCCTTGCCTTCTGAGCGTGTGATCGTCTTCGGCGCAACAAGGGTGACCTGGGCTTTAAGTCCGAGCATGGACTTGAGACCGTCTACGAGAGCCTTCTGACGTTCCTTGATCTCGATGATCCTGTCCGTGAACAACTCCGGCGTCATCTCCACGCGAACCTCCAGCGTGTCCGTGTTGTTGACGCGGTCCACGATGATCTGGTAATTCGCCGCATAGCCGTGGTTCATAAGAACTGTCTCGATCTGGGACGGGAAGACATTGACGCCGCGGATGATCAGCATGTCATCGGAGCGGCCCTTGGGCTTCCGCATCTTAATCAGAGTTCTGCCGCAGGAGCATTTCTCACGGGAGAGCATGCAGATGTCCTTTGTGCGGTAACGGAGCAGCGGGAAGGCCTCTTTGTCGAGAGAGGTGAATACGAGCTCGCCCTCGCTGCCTTCCGGAAGCACTTCGCCGGTATCGGGGTCAATGATCTCGGGCAGGAAATGGTCTTCATTGATGTGCATGCCGTTCTGCGCAGAGCACTCGAAGGAGACGCCGGGGCCGGACAGCTCGGTCAGGCCGTAGATGTCATAGGCCTTGATGCCCATCGTTTTTTCGATATCATGGCGCATCTCCTCGGACCAGGCTTCCGCACCGAAGATACCGGCTTTCAGCGGAATGTCATCCGGGCCAAGGCCCAGCTCCTTCATGCGCTCGCCGAGATAGGCAGCGTAAGAGGGAGTGCAGCAGAGGATCGTGGTACTGAGGTCACGGATGAACATGATCTGCCGGTCTGTATTTCCCGAAGAGGTCGGGACTGTGAGGCAGCCCACTTTGTGGGAGCCGCCGTTCAGACCGGGCCCGCCTGTGAAGAGACCGTAGCCGTAAGATACCTGACAGACATCTTCATCCGTGCCTCCCGCCGCCGTGATGGCGCGGGCGCAGCAATCCTCCCAGAGGTCGATGTCTTCTGGCGTATAGAATGCTACTACACGTTTGCCCGTGGTGCCGGAAGTGGACTGGATGCGCACGCATTTTTTCAGATCACAGCCAAGAAGGCCGTAGGGATAAGATTCCCGGAGATCCTCTTTGGAGAGAAATGGAAGCTTGTGCAGGTCCTCAAGAGATTTGATGTCTTCGATGGCAACATTGTTGTCTTCCATCTTCTTTCTGTAGTAGGGTACATTTTCCCAGACATGGCGGACCTGCTTCAGGAACTTCTCGTTTTGAAGCTCAAGCATGGTTTCGCGGGATGCGCATTCGATGTCTTTCTGATAGTATCTCTCCATGTTTTGTGTCCTTTCTATTATGAATGAAATGCTTGATAAACTTCTTCAAAGCCCTTTTTCCAGTGACTTGATTTCCTCACGTTAAGGGTCTCATGATACCTGCGCTTCGCGCCCGAGACGGAATGCTTTCTTGTTGATTTCCAGAAACTTTGCCGGAACACAGGCCTCGATCGCTTTCTGCCACGCTTCCTCCGGGAAGCTGAAATAATGGGAGAGACGTCCGAGCAGGACCAGATTCACTGCTTTCACGTTGCCTGCCTCCAAAGCCAGGGCGACGCAGTCCATGGCGTCCACTTTTGCGCCGCTTGCCTTCAGCTTGGCGGACAGGTCAGAGGGATATTCCGCCGCTCCGGTGACCACAGGCATCGGGTCGATCTGCTGAATGTTCGTCACGATGGTGCCGTCCTTCTTCAGGAAAGGCAGCCAGCGGGCGGCCTCCAGTAATTCAAAGGAAACGATGCAGTCGGCTTCGCCTTCATCGATGACGGGAGAGGCCACATTGTCTCCATATCTCACATAGGTCACTACGCTGCCGCCGCGCTGGGACATGCCGTGGACCTCTGACACTTTCACATCATATCCTTCTTCGAGAAGCAGATGGCCGAGAAGCTTACTGGCGAGAAGCGAGCCCTGCCCGCCGACGCCGACGATCATGATATTCTTAGTCTCCATTGTCAACCCTCCTTAGCGGTGCTCTCGAAAGCACCGAACTTGCACATCTGCGTGCAGACTCCGCAGCCCACGCAGAGGGTCTCATCCACATGCGCCTTGCCGTCCTTGATGGAGATGGCCGGGCAGCCGATCTTCATGCAGGATTTGCAGGCGACGCAGGTGTCGCTCCTGACCTGCAGGGCGGGCTTCCTCTTCACGTACTTGAGAAGCGCGCAGGGCCTGCGGGAGATGATCACGGATGGAGCGGGTGCGGCCATCTCCTCGCGGATGACGGTCTCGCACTGGGCCAGATCATAGGGATCTACAACGGCCACGCGCTCAAAGCCCATGGAGCGGCAGAGTGCCTCCAAGTCAATCTTACCCGCCGGGTCGCCCTTAATATTGTACCCCGTGGTCGGATTCTGCTGGTGGCCGGTCATGCCGGTAATGGAGTTGTCCAGTATGATCACCGTGGAGTTGCTGCCGTTGTAAGCGATA
>CADCQE010000345.1 GCA_902803505.1 uncultured Lachnospiraceae bacterium
AAAACCCCCGAAGGGGTTTGAGCGGAGCGACGCGGGCGGAAGTAATCTGCTCTCCTGGCCGACGCAGGAGGACGGAGAGCAGATTACCGGAGCATGCCGAGCGAAGCGGATCTGGGAGCCTGCAAAGGCCGAGCCGCCCTGCGGGTCGAGCCAGCAGCGGCCACCCTACCGCTTATCTCTACTCGGCAATTTGAACCTTTTTATTTATACAGTCTTTTATTATAAGAGAAGAACTACCCAGCGCCTCGCTTCCTTTATTTCCCGACTTATGTTATAATTTTTTTATTCCGCAACAATTAGGGAGATGCTGCAATATGGGTTACCAGATAAAAGACATCGCTCGGATGAACGCCGTATCCGCGCGAAGCATCCGTCTATTTGAAGAATATGGAGTGATCTCACCTGGACGCGATGTGAACGGATATAGGCAGTACACTATGGAAGATTCTTTTCAGATCGCGAATTTCCTGGCGTATCGAAGCCTTGGCTTCAATGTCGAAGACGCCACTCTGCTCTGTAAGACGAAGATTTCCATGCAGACCTTATCGATGATCTCAGAAAAAATGTCTGAAATCGGAGAGCAACTGTCCGATCTGAATCTCCGTCACAGGAAAATCTCGATTTTCCGTGATGACGTGGAGTTTGCCCTGAACAACCAGGATATTGTCGTTTACAAGAATGAGGGCAAAAAACTCTTTTTGCCCGTCATCAGTGTGGATGACCAGGAACTGAGCAAAGAAGCAGCCAGAGACTCTCAGGAATGGATCAAGCAGCTCCCGATCACACAGCACGTCATGTATTACACAATGGAAAGGTTTTCTGACGGGTGCTACTATCCGGAACTTGGCCTGATTGTGGAGCAGAAAGATCTCAAGGATGTTCGTCTCCCCATCAGTGATTCCTGTCGGGAAGTTCCGGAATCGTACTGTCTTCAGCTGTATCACATGTCTCCCGGAAACGTGAGAGCCCTGGACACTTCCGTTCTAGACATATTTGAGAATAACATCGTCTCCCGCCATCTCGGCAGACCTGTTTGCCTCATGGCCTATCCCCTTTTTGCCGCTCCTGAAAGCAAAGAAGAAAAAATGATCTACAAATACCTGATGATGATCTCACAAGAATCATGAAAAAGCCTGTCGGATTATAGTCCGGCAGGCTTCTTACTATTCAGTTGGTATAAACGGCCATGATTGTCAGATAACGAAACGCAATCACATATGCTCTGCAACGTACTTTGCAGCTACTCTGCCGGACTGAAGTCCCCAGCCCTGCTGGGATCCCGGGCAGATACCGACATCATAGGTATCGCCCTGCAGGCCGCCGGCATCAGAACCGCCGGCAAACAGGCCCTCAATCACTTCGCCGTCCGCTGTCAGCACCTGGTTGAACTCATTGACATACAGACCGTCGCTGGTCGTGAAATATCCAAGGGACTGATTGAACAGATAATACGGGCCTTCTCCCACAGGGATCAGATACTCCGGCGCCTTCAGGAATTCTTCATCTACTCCGGTCTTGCAGTATCCGTCATATCTCTCCACAGCGGCTTTCAGCACGTCTGCATCAACTCCAGCAGTCGCAGCGACATCGTCTAGGGTCTCGCAATAGAACACCTGAGGATCATCTGACGCCATATCCGCTTCAATCTGGCTGTACAACTCCGTGAGCGGCGCTCCTGCCGGCGTATACATTCCGCCGCCGAAGATCGTGCCGTTCTCGACAAAATCATCAAGCGTCGCCTTGCTGTAGAGGCCCCAGCTGGCTTTCTGCTGTGCCATGATATTGCCGCAGTGTGAGAAGTTAATCTGGTCGATGACTTCGTCAGCATAACGGACACCCCTCTCATTGAAACGGAATCCGGGAGAAGAAGTCGCGGAGTAAAGATGTGTACCAAAGCGGTCATTCTTCAGAATCGCTCCGAAGAACATCACTGCGCCCATTGATTTCCACTCGCTGGCTCCGATATTCAGCGCCATGGCGATGCCGTCACCGTCTCTGCCAGCGATGCCCGCATTCTTCGTAATAGAAGCATCTACGTGAGCATACTTTTTCATCATCTCTGCATTGTCGGAGTAACCGCCAGTGGCAAGAAGGACACCCTTGGCATTGATGCGGACGATCTTGCCGTCAACATCGGCCAGAACACCAGTAACTTTTCCGTCTTCAACGACGAGCTCTTTGCCCGGTGCGTTTGTGCAGATCTGAACACCGAGCTCTTCTGCTCTTGCGCCAAGAGTCTTGATCGTTGCAGCACCCAGTCCCTCATAAACATGAGCGGTCTTGTAGCTGTTGCCAATGCCCATTACCAGAGCAAAGTTCACACCCTGCTTTTTCAGCCAGGCAATATTATCCGCAGATTCTTCATAGAATTTTCTGGTGAGCAGCGCATTGGTTTTGTAGTGATGGTAGTCCTGCGTTGTTTTCATGATGGAAGCCACGGAACCGAGCTCCTCTGTAAAGCCCGCTTCTTTCTGCATATCGGTGAAAACGCCAAAGCACATCTCTGCCACGGTGGATGTACCGCCAAGAAAGCCATTCTTCTCAAGCAGCACAACATTCAGGCCGCGCTCCGCTGCATCTACTGCAGAAGACAGCCCGCAGATACCGCTGCCGACAACCACATAGTCCGCATCCCAGGTCTCCTCAACGGATCCGAGAAGAGATGCTTTTTCCTCCTGTCCCTGTGCAGCATCGTCTGCAAAAGCCGAAGTTCCGGCGCCAAGGATCCCGGAAATTGCAAGGGCAGCGCTGCCCTTCAGGAAACTGCGTCTGCTGATGTTCATTTTCAATACCTCCTAATTTTTTTGAGTGCTTTTGAGTGCTAAATATAGTGTAAACTATGACATTAGGTAAAGGTCAATACCTATTTTAAATTTTTTTCGAGGATAATCATTTGCAAGTATACTTGCGCCTTGCTATGATATCTGCTGTATTGCTCATTAAAAGAAAGACCGCCACTCTCCTATAAGAGAATGGCGATCTTTGAATTATCATTTTAAGAGATCTTTTGGTTGTTTTTGGTAAATTTCTGGTAAATTGCCAAATTCAGTCTTCAAAAAACACCCAAAACACCAGTAATTACTGGGCTCTTAGTCGCTAACCGGCTTCATTGTCGGGAACAGGAGTACATCGCGGATGGCCGCGGAATCGGTCAGCAGCATGCACAGACGGTCGATGCCGTAGCCGATC
>CADCQE010000346.1 GCA_902803505.1 uncultured Lachnospiraceae bacterium
GAAGAGCCTTTGCCTCCGTAATATTCGATGCCTCATAGACCTGCCTGATATTGCATTTTTTCCAGTCGACCGATTCAATCAGCGCGGCTCTGGTCCTCGGTTCATCATCCACAATGATTGCCTGATACATGATGCACTCTCCTTTCGGCTTAAGGAATCCGTTCCGATTCACCCGTCTTTCCGGTTCTTCCTCCCTCACGGGTCCTCATGTCGTCTGAGCGGCAGGCAGATCTCCGTGACGGCGCCTCCGGTCGGGCTGTTGCCGACGTGAAGCTCCGCTTCCCCTTGATAGAGGATATCCATCCGCTCTACTGCGTTGACGATCCCGACGCCCAGAGTTCCGTCATCCTCACGCGTCCTGAGAAAATTCCGGATTGCCTCGAGCTTTTCCGGGCTGAAGCCCTGACCGGTGTCGGAGATGCTCACGATAAGCTTCCCCTGCTCTTCACCGGCATGCACGATGATGTACAGCTTGCTGTCATTCACAGCGTATTTGATACTGTTCTCCACGAAGGTCTGGAGGATCAGGGGCGGAATCAGGACATCGCTCACGGCATGCTCCCATTCCACAAAGAAATCGATCTTTCCTTCCGTCCTCTCCTTCTGGATGTTCAGATAATTCTCCACATGCCTGAGCTCATGCCTCAGTTCAACAAAGTCCACCTTGAGATTGACAATATAACGGAAATAGTTGACCAGATAGATGACCATCTTTTTCACGAGAGGGAACTCATCCTCCCGGTAAGTGTAGATCACGTTCAGGGCATTCAGGATAAAATGAGGCCGGATCTGCTGGCTAATGTAGCGCAGCTGTGTCTCCTGCTCTTTCAGCTTTGTCTGATACAGGCTGAACTCAAGGTCATTCACCTTGTCCATCATACTGTTTAAGCTCTTGCCGAGAAGGTCAAATTCATCGTTCACCTTCACGTCGCGCTCTTCCAGCCTGTACTCAATCTCTCCGCTGCCGTAGCGGTCCATCGCATCTTTGAGAAGCAGAATCGGCCTGGAAATCCTGCTATTGAGCCACAGCACCACTCCGATTGTGGAGGCAAACCCAAGAAAAGCCAGCAAAAAGACGATTCGATGATGCAACGGCATCTCAGAGAACAGACCGCGGTCTTTGATCAGCAGGCCCGGGTAGACAGCGCGCCCGCTTCCCCGCACCTGGTAATTCCGGTAGCTTGTGTTCCCGTCCCGGAGAATGGACTGGTCTTCCCTGCCTTTCAGCAGCTCATGGACTCCCTCTTCCGGAAGGGTATTCTCGCCCTGATGATCCGCAAAATACACTTGCCCGTTCGACCCATCAGGAGCATCCTCAAGACCGAAGCTGCTCAGGACATAGCTCACCTGCATCCAGCAGCCGCAGCATACATCCTCCAGTCTCATGATGTAGACGAGATATTCGCTCAGCCCGTCTCTTAAGAGAAACCACTGGTTATAAATACCCGTCCCGGATTCCAGCATCTGCGCAAGGCGGTCATGGATGTCCTTCACATTTGTTCCTCTGAAGTTCAGGGAGGGAATATTCGGGTAATAGAGGAATATCCCGCTGACCACATCGTTCGCATCCCTTACGGGCTCCAGATACCGGAGACTGTCCACGACAGCCTCGAAGTAGTCCGTGTTTTGCTGCCCGCTGGTTGTGTTCTTTAAGATGCGGTAACTGGGTTCCTTGACGAAATAGCTTGAAAAAGTGTATTCGCACTGTTTCATGACGCCCTCGAGCTGGGCGTATCCGGAGCGTATGACGTCGAGGCGGTTTTCGATCTCCCGCTCCCGCGTCTCATGATAATTTACCACCGCCGTGGCAAATACGGCCGCAGACAAAAACAGCATGATCACGAGCGGAATCAAAACCACTTTTTTGATGACTGACCGGTATCGCTTGTTCATGTCTCCCGCCCTTATCTCTTGCCATATAGTCCGCTTACATGCGCCTTATGTATTCCTGAACTTCAGATGTTCGGAACTGCCCCAAGAAGTTCATTTACCTCATCAAAGCGGTCTTGCCAGATATGGCGCTCGACGAGCAGATCGCGAAGTGTCGTCTTGCTCAGATGCCCCATCATCTCTTCAAAGCTCATCTCAGGAGTAAACGGTTCGATCTTCTCCCGCATCTCCTCCACAAGAGGAGCGATGGCCTCCAGCGCCACCGGGTTTCCGAAGATGCGGCCGATCGTGCAGTCGATCGAAAGCCATGCCATCGCATCGTCTGATACGTGGGAGCGGCAGACCGGTCTGGCAAGCCCGCTGTCATCAAATTCGCCCAGAACGTCGCGGAGCCAATGGATGGAGTCCTTCACCCAGTCCTGCGCCCGCAGCGGCATGACCGAGTCCGCTGCCTGGATCGACGA
>CADCQE010000347.1 GCA_902803505.1 uncultured Lachnospiraceae bacterium
CTGCCGAGACGGACAGGAATAAGCTCAAAGACGATCTGGAGCGCTTAAGCGCCAAGTACATGAATGTGTCGAGCCTCTCGGACATCGACTTCTCGTCGCTGCTCGGCGAGGTGGTCGATCTTGCCGACAAGCACCATATTGTTCTGCCCGGCAGGTATACGATGCTTGTGAGATCCTTCCTCGCGATCGAGGGGGTTCTGGAGCAGCTCTGCCCCGAGCTGAACCTGTTCGACGTGATCTCCGACAAGCTGATGGACCGCATGAAGAAGTCCTTCAACCTGGAGCAGGAGGTTCTGTCCCTCGGCAGAGGGCTTCTTGACGTCAGCAGCAAGGTTTCCAGGATACCGCAGCTGATCGCGGACACCTTGAGCGACATCATGAAGGGAAGGCTCAAGATCAACCTGGAGCTGACGGGATATGAGGACCTGGTCGGTGAGGTGACCGGGAAGATTGACGACCTGATCCTGGTGATCGTGGCCTGTGTGCTGTTCTCCGGCGGATGCAGGCTGGCGGGTACACAGATCCGGCCCCTGACTCCGAGCGGAATGCCTCTGATCGCGCTTATTATCCTTCTGGCGGGTATCTCGATGCTCATATTCGCTCTGAGGAGAATCTTTACGAAGAAAAAGAAGAAATAAACGGAAGCCGGACGGGTTTTAAGCAAAGGTTTCATCGTCCGGCTTTCTTTTTGCTTTCCGGGACTGTATTATATATCCAATGGAGGAGGGAGACATATGAACAATATCTTTCAGCTTCTGATGTCGCTCGCATTTGACTCATATAAACCTGTTTATGTGATTGCGAGGGTGCTCTATATTCTGGGGGCCTGGAAGCTTCTCACAAAATCAGGCGTCAAGGGCTGGTGGTCCCTGATTCCCTGGGCAAGAGAATACCAGCTTTCCCGCTGTGCTTCCCGCGAGCCGGAGGGGCGCGTGTACTGCCTGACCAGTGCGGCCATCACGGTGCTGGTCATAGCGGACATCTGCTTCAGATGGAATGCGGAAAATGAGACGATCAGAAGGCTTGCGCCGCTGATCATGGTTGTGCTGATCGCGGTGATGATCATGCACTTCGTCTACAATCTCCGGATCTTCTCCGGCTTCATCGAGGTGTACGGTGTCAGCAAGGCATGGATCATTCTGTGCATCTTTGATGAGCTTCGCTTCATTCCGATGCTGGTCTGGGGATTTGGAAAGAATTACCAGCCGCATTGGAAAGTGGAGGACCTGCAGGCCGAGATGGAGCGTTTGGCGACCCACGGCAGTGCGGCGGTCATGGAGAAAGGACTCACCGTCAATCTCAAGGACCGGCATGTGACGGAATTCTTCCGCAAGCGCTATCTGCTTAAAGACATTCATCTGGCGATCCCGCAGGGGCACATGGTGCTGCTGCTCGGCGGCTCCGGAGCCGGAAAAACGACCTTCATCAACGCCGTCAACGGCTATGAGAAAGCCGATGCCACGGTTCTCCTGAACGGCAGGAACATGTACACCGAATACAAGAAGATGAAGTATGACGTGGGCTTTGTTCCCCAGCAGGAGATGATGCGCAGCAAGGATAAAGTGAGCAGCTCTCTCGCGGATATCGCAAAGCTGCGGCTCTCCGTCGATATTCCGAAGAAGGAATGCAAAAAGAGAGTGGAGAGCGTGATGGATACGTTCGGCCTCATTCCCGTGAAGGGAAATATGGTGGAAAAGCTTTCCGGAGGCCAGAAAAAGAGACTCTCCATTTCCATGGAATTTCTCTCCAATCCGTCACTGTTCATTCTGGACGAACCGGATTCCGGCCTTGACGGCGTGATGGCCAGGGAGCTGTTCATGCAGCTTCGGGAGATCGCGGACACCGGCAAGATCGTGATCGTCATCACGCACACTCCGGACCGCGTGATTGACCTGTTTGACGACGTTATTGTGCTGGCGAAGGACAGCTCCCGAACCGGAAGGCTGGCATTCTACGGAAGTATCGAGGAGGCCCGCAGCTTCTTCGGGAGAGATAAGATGGAAGAGATTGTTAAAGCCGTCAACCAGAAGGAAGAGGGCGGCGACGGACTGGCGGATGAATATGTTTTAAAGTATGCGGAGGTGCAGCATGGCTGAAACAGGCGGAATGACAACCGAGAGGCAGCTGACAGTGCGGCATCGCGGCCGTATTGCGCAGATCGGGATCTTTTTCTGGAAGTTCCTTCGGACCTTTATCTATCAGAGTGACTGGAAGGTCCTCCCCATGGCGGCGCTGATCGCCGGATTAGTCGGATTTGCGCTGGGAGGAGATTTCCGTGTGACGAGGGAGGGCACTCTCACGGGGGCCTTTTCGATCATATGCGTATGCATCTGGAACGGATCCTTCAACTCGATTCAGGTGATCTGCA
>CADCQE010000348.1 GCA_902803505.1 uncultured Lachnospiraceae bacterium
CCGCCCTTGGCGATGGGGAAGAACGCGTCGACGACGCGCTGTCCCGTGACAAGGGGCATCTGCGGCGGGAGCTTTCTCGCATAGGGACGGCCGCGGCGGACCGGCCACTTCTGCATGAGCGTGATCTTCTCCTCGCCCTTTTCGGTCTCCACTACCGCGATGGTCTCCTCGACGGTGTAGGAGCCGGAAGTGATGCTCTTGATCTTGCCCTTGATTCCGATGGGGATCATGATCTTCTGGACCACAACCGGGGTCTCCCGGACAGTCCCGATGATGTCGCCGCCCTCGACTTCTTCGCCGACAGAGGCAGTGGCCTCGAAATTCCACTTTTTGCTGCGGTCCAGCGCGGGCACTTCAACGCCGCGGGACAGCAGGTTGCTGCCTGTCGCCTCCATGATCTTATTCAAGGGGCGCTGGATGCCGTCGTAGATGGAGCCCATGAGGCCCGGTCCCAGCTCGACAGAGAGGGGGACTTCCATGGATTCGACGGGCGCGCCCGGACCAAGACCCTGGGTCTCCTCATAGACCTGGATGGACGCCTGGTCTCCGTGCATCTCGATAATCTCGCCGATCAGGCGCTCCTCGCTCACGCGAACGACGTCATACATGTTGGCGTCGCGCATGCCTGTCGCGACGACAAGAGGACCGGCTACTTTTAATATCCTTCCTGTGCTCATATTGCTCCTTCCTAAGAAAACAGAATATCGCTGCCGACAGCCTGCTCCACTGATTTCTTGACGTTCCGGACGCCCGCGCCGGTATTGCCGCTGACTCCGGGGATCTGGATGATCGCCGGCATCAGCTTCCCCGCATATCTCGCGATCTCTTTCGGAATGCGGGCGGCGAGCTCCTCCGTGATATAGATGACGCCGTATCCGCTCTCGGCCAGGGAGCGCAGTTTCTTCGAGGCATCCTCCTCCGAAGCGCTTTTCTCCACGGAAAATGTCGTGAGCCCGAGGGATGCGAAGCCATAGATGCTGTCGTAATCGCCGATGACCGCTATCTTATACATACATCTCCCTCACTCTTTCCCGGGTCGCCTCCTCGGAGAAGCCGTTTTCCTTGGCTGTGAGGATGATGCGAACCGTCTTAATCTCGTTCTGGCGGGCAAGGTAATAGGCGATGATGGGGCCCATGGAGACAGAATTCATCTTCTGGGGCCGGATCGTCTCGATGAGGCGGTTGTCGCACCAGCGCTCGAATGCGGAGGGCGAATCCTTCAGCGCCTCTGAGGCCTCGCGGAAGCCGTGGGTCTCCAGGAAGCCAAGGAGCGCATCCTCATTCTCCGAAGCCGCCACTGCGAGGAGCCTTACGTCGATGCTGCTGCAGGGAGCCAGGGCTTCCTTCAGGAAAGCCAGTGATTTCCCGGTCCGAAGGGCGCGCACTGCGATCTTGATGTCCGTGACCGCCACTGTGGACTCCACATAGTCCCGGAGCAGCTTGTTCTTCTGCTTCCTGCCCGCTGCCTCCATGGCGTCGAGGCAGGCGCGGTCCACGATCACATCGCATTTCTGGCCGTCCCTCGTCTCCAGCATCACGCTGTAGGCGCGCTCCGCCGCTTCCCGCATGTGTTCGGGAAGGGCTTTGTAATCCTTATCCTTGAGAATCCTCAGAATCTGCTCCCTTCCGTATTTCTCATCCGGGTAAAATGCCGCAGCGTTGGACTCCGACGTGCAGATCTCCTTGATTCCCGTCTTTAAATTGTGATACAGGTTCGGGTAGGCCAGCAGATCAAAGACAGCAGGATCCAGCTTCAGTTCTTTGACCAGCTCCAGCGTCTTCTGCGCCTCCGCAGCGAGCACAGCGTCAGGGCCTCCCGAAGCGCTCGTATCGCCCCAGCCCTTGTCCACAAGATAGTTCAATACGCTCTTCGCGTCACTCATGCCGACCAGCTGGCTGATATCCATATCGCTAAGGAGAGTCTTCTCCTTGACGCGGATCCGGGCGACGGCATATACATAATCCAGATCACCCATCCGCATTCTCCTTATGCCACAGCACTGCTGCGACCTTGTCGCTGAGCACATCCCGCTTCTCCGCGAAGAGTGCCTTCAGCGTGCAGTTCTCATCGATCCCGCCGTAGCGCAGGATGAAGCCGTCGTCGATCTCAGCGGTCTCGGCGGACACCGCAAGGGTCCCGCCCGCAAGCTTCGCCTTCTCCCGGATCTGCTCCGCAAAATCCTTGGGAAGGCGCTCCAGGTCCTTCTTGGAGAAGAGGATCTCTCCGTCTCCGGACTGGAGGTTGGATACCGCCAGCTTCATGATCATTGCAAAGTATTCCTTGTCTCCCAGGGAATGGAGCTTCTCATAGGCGGCGTCGATCACACCCGTGATGATCTCCTGCTTGGCCCTAAGTAAGGCCTGCCGCTTTCTCAGTCCCATCTGGGAAAGGATGCGCTCGCCGTAGGCAGCTGCATCCGCCTTGGCCTTCTCAGCAGTTTTCGCGGCGAATTCCTCGCCCTGCTGCTTCGCCTGGGCAAGGAGATTGTCTGCCTTCTTCGTGGCCGCTCCCGTCACTGAAGCAGCTCTCTCCTTTGCTTCCTGCAGGATTTCATTTGTGATATTGTCAATTCCTGCCATATCTCAATGGTCTCCTCTTTAATCGCCAGTTTTATCTGACTGACCTCTTGTATAAATCACTTCAAATGGATCACTTGATATTTGTCACGGCAAGGATGGAAACAAGCAGAGACAGAATCGCATAGGTCTCAACCATGGCCGGGAAGAGCATCGCCTTACCGAACTGATCCGGCTTCTTCGCAACGAGACCGATACAAGCGACAGATGTTCTGCCCTGATGATATGCCGAGACAAGGCCGACGATTGCGATGGGAAGGCAGGCGAAGAGATACATAAGGCCTTTGTTCACATCAGTGATCGGTTCTCCGCCGAGAATGCCGATATTGGACAGAGTGATGAATGTGACAAGCAGTCCATAGATGCCCTGTGTGCCCGGAAGGAGCTGCAGAAGCAGAACCTTTGCAAACTGGTCCGGATCCTCAGAGACGACACCAGCCGCTGCCTGTCCTGCGATGCCGACGCCCCAGGCAGAGCCAAAGCCTGCAAGGGCTGTAGAAAGAGCCGCACCGAGGATTGCAAATACCATACCTAAACTCATAACTACCTTTCCTCCTTAACCTCTACATATTTGTTCGCATTTTGAAATGGTATAAAAGGTTTCCCGCCTGCCTCGTAGAACTTTCCGAAGAATTCGACGTACTGGAGACGGTTTGTATGCACATATGCACCGAGTGCATTGATGCCGATGTTGAGTGTGTGGCCGAGTGCGAAGATGACCACAAAGAGAATCGCGCCGATGACGCCCCCGCCGAACATGCTGCCCATCATGTTGATGACGCTTCCGATGACGCCCGTGGCAAGGCCCAGGGCCAGAAGCCTCGAGTAGGAGAGCACGTCGCTCAGCCAGCCGGTGACGCCGTAGATGTCATAGGCGCCGACGGCGATGCGGATGGCCCAGTTCTTGCGGTCGCGGCCGGACATCACCAGGATGATGGCAAGGCCCGCAATCGTCAACCCTTTCGCCAGGATCCCTACAAATGCCGGGAACTGGATCTCCATGCCGGAGATAGAAGCAAAGAGGCTCGAGGGGACGAGCATCAGGATGAGACCTGTCAGGAATGCATACCAGGCGAGGATGTCGCACACGAAGGCCACTACGTCCCCGTCCTTCAGCGACTGATAGCCCTTGATCCCAAGACCCACATACAGGTGGATCACGCCGAAGAGCATGCACCAGATCAGGAGCCTCATGGGATCGGTGAGCGGCTCGAACCACAGTGGCTTCAGGATCTTGCCGCCTGTGTGCCCGAAGAAGGTCTTGGCGACGACTTCGATCGCATCCCCGAAGAAGCCCCCGTACATGATGCCCCAGAAGGTAGTGGACAGGCCGCACCAGAAGAAGAGCTGCATCATTTTCTTTGTGCCCTCTGCCATTTTCGGGAATTTCTTCAGCAGGATCGCGCAGCCGACGAACATAATGATGCCGTAGCCCGCGTCGGAGAGCATCATTCCGAAGAAGATCACGTAGAAGATCGACATGATAAAGGTCGGATCCACGCGCCCGTGCTGGGGCAGTCCGTAGGAAGCGAGCACGCCCTCGGCCGCCTGGGAGAAGCGGTTGTTGTGGAGAATTGTGGGCTCGACCTCATTCTCCCGGACCTCTTCCTTTTCTACCAGCGCCCCGTAATTCTCGGTCAGCAGCTTCTCGACGCGCTCCGCCTTGTCGGCGGGAACCCAGCCCTCCAGGAAGAAGGAGCTCTTCGACTGGGGGATCGTGCCGAGCAGCTTGTATTTCTCTGCGCGGGTGCGATAGTAATCCGCCGCAATCCGGTAGTCCCCGCGCTTCCCCGCGTAGGAGCAGATGTCCGCTTTGAGCTCGTCGATCCGCTTCTCCTGGGCTTCGATATCCTGTTCCAGGGAAATGGTCACTGCCGAGGGGACATCCTCCACCACCTGTGCGGGTCTCGCAAATCCGATGGCGCGGAGGTTCTCCTCCACTTTCGCCGCGTCCCGCTTCAGGCAGACGACGCTGACGCAGGTCTGTTCATTTCCCGAAGAGAGCACCTCCGCGCTCACGCAGACCGGCTCCGGCAGCTCCTTTGAGGCAGCCGCGTAGAGGCTTGCGTCCGTCGCGTCTTCGGGGAGTGTGCCGATGAACACGGCCGTGGACTTCGTTCCCTCTGTGTTCATGGGAACGCCCAGCTTCTGCCAGGGGACCAGGGATTCGATCTGGTTTCTGTCCTTTACGATCTGGCCCTGGCACTCCGTGATCTCTTTCTCATCCCTTATGATCTGGACCGTGTCCTGATTGTACATTCTTCTGTTCTGTACAATCCGGTCCACATCCGCCCGGCTGATCTCATCGCGGCCGGCAAAGAGCCCGCCCTTCTTCTTGTCAGGGGCATAGATGCTTAGGAGCTTCAGCACTCTGTCGTAAGATTCCGCCCGCTTCTCATATTTTGTCCGGGCACTTAAAGTGTCCGTCACCTTCAGGTCCTCGTCCTCGATGCCTTCCGTGAAGACCTCCATGATTCCAAGGTTCTGAAGGGTCTCCAGAATCGCTTTGCGGTTCTTCTTGTTCGCACAGATGCTGAGCTTCTGCATTTTAACAATAGCCATGCATGTGCCTCCTCTAGTTCAGCAGTTCGTCGATCACGGCCTGTACGGCCGCACTCTGCCTGGATGCGGCAGCGGATTTGAGAGAAGCCACTTCCTTTGCCGCTTCAGAATCTGCGGTCTTCAGCTTCACTTCTCCCGCGGACCTTGCCTGCTCCATCACTTCCTCTGCAGCCTGCTTCGCTGCGGCCTTCGCGTCTTCGAGGACCTGCGCTGCTTTCGCATCGGCATCCTTTGCGATCTGATCAGCCTGCTTCTTGGCGTCTGCGATGATGCCCTCAGCCTGCGCCTCAGCATCTTTTACTGCACGGATGGTATCTTCGATCATCTTTTCCTTACCTCGCAACGATCTTGTTCCAGCAAATCATCGTGTCAGGTGACACAAAAAATTATCCCAAGCTTACCACACTTTGCGGCATATTTCTACAGTTTATGAATATGTTTTTGCTTGCTATAATGATATCATCTTGAGAAGTGAAAGGACCCTTCCGATACATGAAACCACTGGTCTCCATCATCATCCCCTGCTACTGCGCCGCCGGTCACCTCAAAAGAACGGTCGGTGAAATCCTGTATGTATTTTCCACGCAGGACCGCTATGAAGTCCAGATCATCCTGGTCGACGACTGCTCCCCGGACGGAGGCGAGACCGCCGCCCTCATCCGCAGGCTGTCCCGGGACCGCCGCATCACCGGCATCCTGCTCCCGGAGAATCTGGGACAGTCCGGGGCCAAGCTGCAGGGCGTCCCCATTGCCAGGGGACAGTACGCTGTCTTCATGGATGATGACGGGCAGCACAACCCGCGCGACATTTTTAAAATGCTTCCGCTTCTTTCCGGTCCCGTCCACCTGGTCTACGCGCAGTTCCGCGCGCAGCGGGAGTCGCTCCCGCGGGTCCTCATGAGCCGCCTCACGAATCTCCTGCTGACCTTTACCACCGGAAAACCGCTGCGCCTCACAATCACAAGCTTCTTCGCGATCGACGCGGAGGCCTTGAAGGCCCTGAAGTCTTACCGCTCGGAGCATCCCTTTGTCGGAGAATATCTCTGGCACACATTCGGCCGCGGATGCGTGGGCACCGTCCTTGTGACACATCGAAAGCGCCGGGACGGCAAGAGCACCTATACGCTGAAGAAGATGATCCGGGCATTTGTGGACTTGAATGCCTCATAGGGACGAAAAAACGATTCTCACCCGCTCACAATATATGCGGCTCATAAAATTTCTCAAATTGATCCGTGACCACCGGCGCCACCTTGTGCGCATCC
>CADCQE010000349.1 GCA_902803505.1 uncultured Lachnospiraceae bacterium
CCAGTGCGGAGGTGTCCTCCGTGTCATAGTCGGAGATATTGGTCACCTCATGTTCCCGGAAGCCTTTATCATCCTCATTTATGTACCAGAAGCCTTTGACGTTCTCAGAGATGCTTGGGTCGATCCGGTAATAATACGTTAAGACGCCATTGGTGTTGTACGCCAGCTTCTGAAAAATATCGCTGACCCGGTCCATGTGGGCCTGGAGGCTCTCGTCATCCAGCCCGTTCAGATCGGATTCCACATAGGATGCGACCGTCTCTACAGACCCTTCAACATTTTGAAAATAGAAGTTCAGGTCTTTTTGTCCGGTCTCGCACAGCAAGAGCAGCGTCTGTTCTGCATCGCGGTTACCGATATCTCGTATGGCAGTCACACCCAGAACCGTGGCGGTGAACATTGCGATCACGATGACACAGACTGTCATAGCAGTTATCTTTGTTTTGATCGAATGCATGAAGCAGTCCTTCTTTCAGATTTCTTCGTATCCTTTTCATTATACTTTACAGCCTGCTTAAATGCAAACGCGCGGGTGAATGAATCCTCTGCACAGTCTCAGCAGCTGCTGTTCAAAGCTTTCTTTTTACCCGTCTCCAGGCCGCCAATATTTTCAGAGCCATTCCTCTGAGTGGAAACAGGTCACACCATAAATGCGCGTACAGCTTGTACTTCCATGAATCCATGGATCTTTTCTTTCCGTTCCGCACCACGGCAGTCAGCAAGCCCAGGATGTGACGGTCCGTAATGCCCGTTTCCTTCAACCAGCGATTGTCCCCGCAGATCACATAGTCCTTCTCCCGAACCTTGAGAATCCGATGAAGCACATACTGCCCGTTATCCCTCTTGTAGAAAGGAATGTCGTACCTCTTCAGCCGGCCGGTGATGGGGACGATCACAAGCAGATCCCTCCCCTGCCGGATCAGCGGAAGCATGCTGTCACCCACATTGGAATAGATCAGTTGTCCATCGCGGGCAAGAATCTCTTCAAAGGTCATTTTGCTCATATCCCAACCCAGTTGTATTCTCAAAAGATAGCCGCTTTCCTGCTGCGTTTATTCCTCCAGCGCTCCGATCCTTCTCAGTTCGGCAAGAGCCCTGTGAACATCCCCGGCAATCACTTCTTCCGGGGCATCAAATTGCGCAAGCATGGCGGAGACAATCTCCTTCTCCGTTGTATCCTGCTTCAGCAGGCCGAGAATCACGCCCAGAGTCTTGTTGCCCTTGACCAGACCGGAGAATCCCGCACCGCTCACAGGAACGAGCAAACTTTCACTGCTTGTATCATAAGGGATAAATTCTTTTTTCAGCTTCATCTTATTTTCCTTCTTTCATTGTCCTATAGGAGAGCTCCGCCGCGCGGAGGTCCATATTGCATCCAAGGCGATAAAGCGCCACACAGCCGGACAGGCTGTCAATCAGTGACAGTGTCTTGACCAGCGCAGCAGGCTTGGCCGGGCGGTAGGTCTGCTGGATCAGCATAGGCAGAGCATCCGTCCGTGTCACGGGACGGATGCTGTTGTCCGGCGCCTGTTCCAGGATGCAGATCGCCTTCAAGGGCACGGCAACGTTGCTGCTCAAATGGTGCTTGCCGTCCCACGGCGTGCCATATACAATGGCTTCCGTATCTGTGATGCGGATCAGGGGTTTGTCATCATTGACCATCACAGCCTTTTCTCCCAGCAGCTCGCGCCATAGGCGGGTGTGGGTGCTCTTGCCCACGCCGCTTCTTGCAGTAAAGAGATAAGCCCTCCCTCCCACAGCGATGGCGGAGCCATGGAACAGCATAGTATCGTATTCCAGCATCTTCTCCGCAATCTTGCGGTAAACCGCCAGTGTTTCCAAGTAGTCGTCAGAATAATGCCGGATGGGGCGGCCTGCTGACCGGTCGCCCTGCTCCGACTTCTCCCGTTCGAAATCAATATCCGCCTGGACGGTCTTCACGGCAAAGTCCGGGACGCCGTTGACCTTGTACGCTGCGCAATGTTGGTGAATGAATTGATGCAGCGCATCGATCTCTATTGTCCTTTCCGCGATTCTGTAAATCTGTCCCACATTCCGCCCTCCTAATATAAACGGCAGGCAGCGCAGAGGCCGGCCTGGCATCCTGGTCTCGTGCAGTCAGTCAAATGATTCAAATAAACTGGTTAACCTCAGTAATTGCCAAAGGCAATTGCATAGATGTTACTATTCACGGCCCCTCCCTCTGCAGGCCACAGACCATCCGTGCTTTGCACGTATGTCGCAGCGAAAGCTGCTTATGTCTGAGGCTGTAGGAGGAGGTTCTGCAAAGCAGATAATATCGTTAACGACTATAGTTATAATCAATGGTGGCAGGGGATGCAAGGCTTTTCTGCGATCTTCTCTAACGAGCTGATACAGGAAAGCAATAATTATTAAGTGGACGATACTTTACTACTCAGTATATACTATTAGTAATAGAACTTGAATGGCAAAAAATCATAGGAGGAAATGTAATGAGAAAACAATCCAATCAAGAGATAGCGGACGATCCAAAAACGGAATCTCAGAAGCTTAAAAAAGAACAGCTGAAAGAGGCATCAGGTGGTTCCTACACACCGGACACTGAGCCAAAGGATGATGATATTCTCCTGCCGGAAATCGAATAAACCCAAAATATCTAAAGAAGACGGTGTGCAACTACTATGATTTTTCGGGATGCTTCTGTGATAAACATATTGTTACAATGAACGCGTCAAATAAAAAAACACAGCCGCAGCAAAGCGGCTCTCCAAAAAGGAGGATAAAGCAATGTCAGATATGAACAAAATTAATGAAGAGTCTCTTGAGAACGTAGTCGGTGGAGCAAAGAGAGTCGTCGACACAGGCGATGACAGAAATGCAGCAATCAGAGTCGCTCCCGGTCTCAACATGGAACAGACAGCTTCCCTGAAGAACGGAACCGTCGTCAATGCAACAGGAAACTTTAAAAGCGTGGACGGCCGCAACTGGGCTGAGATCGACTTCCCGGTCCATGGATGGATCAAGGCAAGCATCATCGGGTATGAGAGATACTGATTCATCTCCGGGACACAAAGCAGGAATAAAGCTTGAACGGGTATGGTTTGAAGCACTCCCTTTCCAGAGGGCACTTCTCCTATGGAGAAGTGCCCTTTATATACCTTCGGAAGTGGGTACGTACGAACATATCAAGGGATCAAAGATACGGGGAGGAGCAATTAAGCTCCTGTAATATTCATCAGCGTCTACACCGGTCTCGACATAATCCTTCGGTTTCGCATGATTGTTGCTCAAGAGGCACACGGTCTCGACGTCGTTTTCGTTGAGCAACACCTTGACACTTACTTCAGCGTCATAATCTACGCGGAATTTAAATCTGATTCGCTTCAGGATGCAATCTTATTGCCGTATTTTGGGATCAAACTCTATCCTGTACAAAAATATCCGGCTTCCATTTCATCAGATGATACTTTGAATTATCGTCTGCAAACCCAGCGGACTTATACAAATAATAACCGTCATCTGTTGACTTTAAGTCAACAACGGATAACTGCAATTTCTTTGCCTCTTCCAGTAATGTTTCAATTATCATCCTTGCATATCCTCTGTGTCGATAATCTGGACATGTATAAACATTAAGAACAGTACCGGTTTTTCCGTTTATAAAAGCCGGACTCATAGGTTTCTCTATAACAAGCAAAAAAGCGCATGCGACAATAGTCTGTTCTTCACGTACAACAAATATAAAAAGATCATTGCTAATGTGTTTCTTGA
>CADCQE010000350.1 GCA_902803505.1 uncultured Lachnospiraceae bacterium
CTGTGCCATCCAGCTGTTGATACTTTGGAAATCGCCCTTCTCGATGGCGCCCTCAAGATCCATATCCGAGCGGATCGCCTGCAGGATCATGGCACTGTAGAAATTGCCGAGTGCGTAGGTCGGAAAGTAGCCGAAGCTCTCAGCCCAATGGGATTCCTGGAGGATTCCTTCCGCGTCATGTTCCGGCTGTATTCCCAGGAAATCCTGATACGCTTTGTTCCACGCGGCAGGAAGATCAGCGGCGGCCAGGCTGCCGTCGATCATCTCTTTCTCAAGCTGATAGCGGATGATGATGTGGAGTGTATAAGTGAGCTCATCGGCGTCCATGCGGATGAGCGAGGGAGTGACCGTGTTGACGGCTTCGTAGAGATCCTCTTCCCCCACGTCGAAGAAGACCTGTGGAAAGATCTCACAGAGCTTGGGGTAGATGAGATGGATGAATTCCCTCGAACGGCCGATGAGATTCTCATAGAAGCGGGATACGGCCTCATGCATTCCCATCGATTTGTTGTCCTCGATGTGGCAGAGGTGGTTTCTTTGCGGCTGCAGCTGTTCGAAGAGAGCGTGGCCGCACTCGTGGAGGACTGTGTACAGATTCGACGAAAAATTCTGCTTATCGTAGCGCGTTGTGAAGCGGACGTCGCCGGGGCTCAGAAGGTCTGTAAATGGGTGCCTGGAGTAAGAGAAGGTTCCCCGGCTGGTGTCAAAGCCGATCAGGGAGATGAGGTAGCGGGTGAATGCATCCTGCTGCTCGTCTGTCACAGTGCGGGACAGGAAATCGGAGCGCATCTGCTTCCCGCTGTCCACGATGGCGTTCATCAGCTTCCGGATCCGCCCGCTGGCCTCGGAGAAGAGCGCATCGAGCTTCTCACAGGTCATGCCGGGTTCGTTCTCATCCAGCATGCGGGCATAGGGGCTGCGCGCCGCTTCCTCCGGCGTCCCATCTTCAAAGAGCAGGACACGCCGGATCTCAGCCTTGCGAAGCGCCTCGAGGGAGTTCTCGAAGAGGTGGTAGTCATCGGCCTCTCTCGCGTCCATCCAGTCGAGGTAGGCCTGGTTCTTCAGCTTCTCTTCTTCAGCGGCTTCCTCCGGCGAGAGGTTCATTGTGTGCAGGTATCTGCGGTACAGTCGGTCGGAGAGGGCGCGCTCCCAATCGTCGAGGGTATCGCGGACTGCATGAAGCTCCCTCACGGCGCGGGTGAGTGCAGGAGCCTGCGTGAGCTCAAATGCCTGAGAGCGCAAGTGGGCTGCGATCTCTCCGGAAGCTTTTCGGCCTTCTCTGGGACAGACCGTTAACTGATCGAAGGAAATCACACGCGCCGCATGCTCGTAAGTGCGGATTTCTTCCAACATATTTAGAAGCTTTTTATCAATACTCATAGATCTCTCCCATGAAATTCTCTCATATTTCTATCGTACTACTGATGGCGGGAAGAATCCAGACCCTTGTGTTTCACAGTTCAGTATTATATCATATGTTTGGATTGCGGGCATGCGAGGGGCCTGTCATTCGTGCCGGAAGAAGAACAATTCTGAACAATGAGAGGGTAGAGCTGCCTTGAAGATGATCGAGTTTCTCAAAATGGTTTTCGAGCCATTGCTGCTGCTGAAGAATAATGCACGCAGCCTCATTGTCTTTGAACTGATCTGCAGGGGACTGTCGGTGTTCGTGATCTTTCCCCTGCTCACCTGGGTGCAGCGTCTCTTCCTCCTCTTCAACAGCACGTCTACAATTGCTGCCTACAACTCACTGCAGTTTGTCCTCAATCCGCTCACTTATGTCGTCCTGATCGTCATGGCCCTCATCATCACAGTGTTCTCGATGTTCGAGCGCTTTGCCCTGGTGGATGCGCTGCATGCTTCAAAATGCGGAATGAAGAGGTCCGTGAGGCAGATCTTCCGGACCGGCTTCGACCTCACGGCACAGAGGTTTAAGCCGGTCAACTGGGGAATGATTCCTTATGCCATCTTCATCCTTCATTTCGGAACCGTGACGGATATCTCATCGGTCACCTCCTTTATCAAGATTCCCGGGTTCATTCTGGAAGATTTTGACAAGCATCCCTGGGAGAAAGCCCTCTTTTATGCGGGAATCGTAGTGCTTTTCTATTTTTTCCTGCGCTGGGCCTTCACGATCCCCCTGATGATGGAGGACGACGAGAGAGTCTTCAAGACAGCGAGAAGGAAGAGCTGGGAGATGACGAAGGGCATCTATTTTCTGCATGTTCTTTTTGTATCCCTGTTCTGGACGGCCATGCTCTTCGTCCTGCTCATGGCGGTCTCGGTTGTCATTGTCTTCATCTGGTACCTGCTCTTTCAGTGGCTGCTGCCCGGCACAGAGGTGAATCTGATCAATTTCTTCTCGAAGCGCCTGACGCCCACTTCCATGGTGGCATATATAGGGTTCTCCTGGGCTTCGGGGCCCGTGATCCTGTCCGGCTTCCAGACGGTCTACTATAAAAGAAAGGTGAAATTGGGAGAAGAGATCCGGCCCTATACGGAGGAACCGGATTATATCAAGTACATCCCTTCGGTCCGCTTCCTGACCTTCTTC
>CADCQE010000351.1 GCA_902803505.1 uncultured Lachnospiraceae bacterium
CTTTTACGAACAGGAAGCCCGGCTCCGGGAAGAGGGCGTTGCGTTTCTTCCAAACGGGAATGTCGACCTGAAGCGGCATCAATGGACGCCCTGAGTCCATCAGAGAGCTCACCATAGGAAAAGCGTCCGCCTCTTGATTTCCGGATTTCGGAGATCTCCCTATCCCTGCCGGTTCATGCCGATCCGGCAGGGATTTTCCATTGACAGCATGTGAATTCTATATTTTTATCGAAAAGATGAAACATTTTCTTCAGACCGTGCGTCTATATAGGTGAACATCGTTGAAAGGAGTGAGCAGATGAAGCAAAGAAGATTCTTCCTGCTTTTCTTGTGTACGTTTTTTCTGACCGCCTGCGGGAATCCTTCGGAGTCCGCAGTGATTACATCCGCATCCCCCTGGCCAAGCCACGCCCCGGATGCAACGCCGTATGTTCGGCTGCAGGCCGAGCCCGGCGGGAGACCGAGCCCGGAATCCGAGCAGAGCCCGACGGAGCATGAAAAAAGCTATGAAGATTTCATCCGCAGCATCTATGCTGAAGAAGGCAATTACTACGGAAAAGACTGGGAACTGCAAATGTTAAAGGATCTGCCCCAGGATGAGCCGTATCCTTTTGTCGTGCACACAATGGCGATGCTGCAAGGTGCAGACACGGTGGAAGACCATATCGCTCTGGCAAAGAAATTTGTTGAGCTCGGCTGTGATGCAAAAGTGAAAGAAATGCGCAGAGTTGAAGAAGGGAAGGAATATACCGCATGGGTAACGATTATCACCACAACCCCTTCGCACTTTTGGGAAATCAGCAGCAGTATGAATGAAAAGCTGGATGTTGAGCAGTTGTATGAAAGCGTTGATATTCGGTTTGACACTGTGGTATGGCCGGAGGAGTAACTGCTGCTATGAATGAAAAAAAGCTGCTGCGCAGACTGCGGCACGGCGATGAGTCTGTGCTGCCGGAACTGATAAGGCAATACAGCGGCTATGCCTATGCCATTGCTTCCAATATTCTGTCTCATGCTTTGGGAGAAGAAGATATTGAAGAAGTCGTATCCGATTCCTTTTTATGCATCTGGGAAAACCGTGAACGCATTGAAACGGAAATGCTGAAAGCTTATCTTGCAGCGGTTGTACGGAATAAAGCGAAATCGGCATTGCGGAAGTATCACGCAGAAGAGCCATTGGAAGACGACATTTTACAAATCAGCATCCCCAATCAGCCGGAGCAAAAAATCCTGTTGTCAGAACTGAGAGAAATCGCGCATGCTGCCGTCGATTCTCTCGGTGAACCGGACCGCGAAATTTTTCAGCGTTATTACTTCTTCTACCAGAAGACGGAAGAGATTGCCAAATCACTCGGTCTGAAAGATACTACCGTCCGAACGAAACTTGCCCGCGGCCGAAAGAGGCTGAAAGAGTATCTGACAGAAAGGGGGTTTCACTGTGAAGACACGCATTACTGATCTTATGCAGGACTGCTGTCCTGCGGATATCGATATCGGCGAATACGACGGAGAATTTGCGGCGAAAATCATGGACCGCGTGCAGGCCCATCTCGACGAAAAAACCAGCCGCACGCACAGAAGCAGAAAGCTGACCCGCACCTTCCTCCTTGCAGCAGCACTTACGGTATTCCTTGGAACAGCTGCGTTTGCTATCGCAGAATACACGATCACGCTTCGAAAGCCGGCAGCTGATGAAGAACTTGTTTCCGGTTTCCGATACGAAGAAATCGTTGACGGCAAGGTGTGGAACAGCGAAATTCTTGCATATCCTGATGCCGGAATGGTTTTTACTTTCTCGTGCCCGGAAGAGATGCCGCATACGCCGGAGTTCCGCTGCTTTTGGCTTCCGCAGGAAGCAACAGAAGGAATTACGGATGAACAGGGCTGGACAAAAAGGCTGTTCTGCGATTCGGGAGAGGCCATCCTCTACAGTATTTCCACAATTGATTATATCAAAAACGGACTTCAGCTCGTTTTGAGCGGCGATGTGAATATCGTCAAAGAAGAGCAGCTGGGAGACTGGCAGATTCTTGAAGTCACATCTGATTACAGCAGGCTCAGCTATTCAGCTTATGATCGGGCAAATTATATCATGCTCTTTGACCAGTCAACAGGATATCTGGTTCTGATATCCGGCGAAGCAGATATGGAAACCCTGGAGCATATTGCCCATGAGATGGAGATCAGGGAGAGCAGTCTCCCAAAAGCCCCGTATAGCGACAATTCTCTGATCAGCATGATCGATCTTGCAAGAGGCTGATCAGCGCTGCGGCCTTTTCCTGTTACACAGTAGTTTTCAACAAAATGCAGAGCCTGCCTCTCATATTTGGGGGCAGGCTGTTTCTTTGCGCCCTGTGCTATAATAGGATGTCCTTTCTCCTGTATCGTAAAAACACAAAAAATCCTTTTCTCTGTTAATGTTC
>CADCQE010000352.1 GCA_902803505.1 uncultured Lachnospiraceae bacterium
CATACTCCTTGAACTCAACATTGGGTGTTTCTTCACCAACTTCCAGCGTGAGATCCATTTCTGTTTCATCATCGAATGTGGCCTGAAGCGTGCGGTGCCAGTTGCCGTTCTGATCGCCGTATCCACCTTCCAGATCCCGGATCGACAGTTCATATAAATAGGTACTGCCTGTCGCAAGACCGCGGATCTCCCAGATATCACCGGGCGTATAATCAAACTCCGCGACCCTGAAGAGGTCATTGACCTCATCGCTTTCCTGATAGCGGCATATGAGTCTCACATGAGCATTGGTGTCGGGCGCTTCGCCGGTAGCCGGGTCCACAAGTTTTACGCGCATTGTACCGCCGATGCCTTCCATATCCGTGATAAGTCCTCTTTTAAGAATGGCAAGATCAAAAATGTCGATCACACCGTTCGCGTCTAAGTCGGCGTTCTTCCAGTTTTCGATCTCAGCAGGTTATCCAAGCATATAACGCTGAAGCATGAGCACATCCATCACGCTGACTTCCTGATCGAGATTGACATCACCGTATTGGGTAACATATCCCGGAAGGATCGCATGTGTCGTGGTCTCTGCTGCCGTTGTGACGATCGGCTGTGTGGTGATCAGTGCGGCTGTTGTCATTACAGTCGCGATGGTTGTCTGCACTTGGATTTTTGTCGTCTGATTCATAGTCGTTTCCTCCTTACTTGTACACGGGAATGTGTCAGCCTGTTCGGTGTGCTGTGCAGTGATGGATGTTTCCGTATATGTGATCTTCTGCTGCGTCGTGGTAGATTTGGCAATTCCCGTGGTGATTGACTGGCTTTGTGTTATCTGTGAGGTGTTCGCCGGTACTGTATGCACAGCAGCGATCGCTGTGGATCCAGTGGTTTCCGGATTTCTTACGCTTGTTTCGGCAGCCGGAACAGCGGTGGATGATACTGTTGACATCTCTGTCTCCGATTCCGTTCCGGTTTCCGGAGCTTTTACGCTTGTTTCGGCAGTTGGAACAGTGGTGGATGATACTGTTGACATCTCTGTCTCCGATTCCGTTACAGTTTCCGTCTGCGTGATCGTTGTTACGGTCGTTTCCTGCGGCAGCTTCGTTTCAATTTTCTGTTGCTTAGACCATACCCCAACGCTTAAACCTACCGTCAGAAGCAGACAGGCAGCGGCAGCAACCGTCCGAAATACTGCCTTATGCCGTGAACGATGGATCGGAACGGATTCTCCGCTTTTTTGCAGATAAGCCTGATAGCTCTTTTCAAATGCACTCTCCATATCCCAATCCGCAGGGTGGCTGGATTCGATCTGCTCCGCAACAGACTGTTCCCCGGATGTCCGAAGTTCTTTCAATTTTGATTCCAGTTTCACGGCATTCACCTCCTGTCCATAAATGTACCGCTCAGCAGCGACCGTAATTTCTTGAGTGCCCGGTTCAGCCGGACACGGACATTGATCGGATTCAGATGTACTTTTCGGGCAATCTCGGCTGCATTCAGTCCGTAGAAATACTTGTATAGAATGATGGAAGCATCTGGTTCTCCCAGACTTTCGACAGCATCCAGCAAGAGCTGCTGTTCCTGTTTTCGTTCTGTATCAACGACGATATTCTCCGCCGAAGCGGGTTCTGATGCCTCTTCCTCGTCCAGAGAGAGCATCGGTTCTTTTCTCGTCAAAGCATGGAACAAATTGACCGACCTGCGCCTTGCCATAACGCTCAGATACCCTTTTAATGAACCTTCCTCCACATCGTCAAAGTGCAGATACAGTTCAGTAAAAATATCACTGACACACTCCTCGGCGTCCTCCTTTGATCCGACAGAGCGAATCGTGTTCCATACGATATGATACACATAGGCATGATACTCTTCAAACAGCAGTCTGAAGCCCTCTTTCCGTGAAGTGCCGATCATTGAGCGTATTTCGCTTTCCGTCATCCGGCTCACCTCATTTTGAAAACATAGTTGCGCAATTTTGCTTTCATATACCCTAATCAAATCTGAGTGTCCAAGTGTTACATATATTTCAAAAAATATTTTTTTATCGAAACATCAGAACCCCTCCCGTGCGGGAGGGGTACTCTGTGTATTATAATGTCAACTTCCAGCTATAAATGAGCAAATTTGAAAAGTGTTCGTCAAAATGCACAAAAGTAGTCAGTGGATCATGTCCAGCAGAGCAGGAAGCGAGCCTCCATTTTGAGCAAACCGAAAAATAAAAGTAATTTGTTCTTCCTGAATTTTGGAAGCA
>CADCQE010000353.1 GCA_902803505.1 uncultured Lachnospiraceae bacterium
AGAGGAGGCAAACTATGGAACATGTGACAGCACAGACAGTCAAGAAGAGAATCGAGATGCTGCGGGGCGAGATGCGGAGCAACGGGGTGGATCTCTTCCTTGCATATTCGACAGACCCCCACGCATCGGAGTATATTGCCGATCACTTCAAGGTGACGGAGTTCTTCTCCGGCTGCACCAGCGACAATGCGACGCTGCTTGTGACAGAGCAGGACGCGATGCTCTGGACGGATGGGCGCTACTTTATTTCTGCGGCTATGGAGCTGGAGGGCAGCGGCATCACTCTCATGAAAATGGGAGAGGAGGGCGTGCCGACGGTGAAAGATGCCCTGAAGAAGCGCTTACTGAAGGGCGATACGCTGGGCTTCCACGGCCAGTGCCTCAGTGCCCGCGACGGCGGCAGTTACCGCAAGCTCTGTGAGAGCATGGATGTGAAGGTCGACAGTAAGTTTGACCCTGCTTCCGCGCTGTGGGTGGGGAGACCGGCTCTCCCCTGCCATGAGGTCTGGATCCTCGATGAAGCGCTGAGCGGTGAATCCTTTGAGAGGAAGCTGGCGAAGGTGAGAGAGAAGATGGAGGCACAGGATGCCGCCTACCACGTGATCACAAATCTCGACGAGATCATGTGGCTCTTTAACATCCGCGGGGCAGATGTGGAGTGCAATCCGGTGGCACTGTCCTATGCACTGATCGGGCGCACGACTGCAGACCTCTTCCTGCAGGGCGGAGAAGTGACAACGGAGCTGTCCGATTATGCCCACAAACACTCCATAAAGCTGCACGAGTACGACACGGTCCTTGATTACCTGAAGAGCTACCATTACGAGGGAGCGGTCCTGCTGGATCCTTCCACCTGCACGGATGCCGTGTACGAGCTCATGAAGGACACGGCGGAGATCCGGGAGGGGACAGACCCCGCAGCGGAGCTCAAAGCCGTAAAGAATCCTGTTGAAATAGAGCATCTGCGCAGTGCTTACCTGCAGGATTCCGTTCAGGTGTGTAAGTTCCTCTGCCGCATGAAGAAAAAGATCGGCAGAGAGCGCGTCACCGAGATCACGGCCCGGGAGGAGATGGACCGCCTGAGGACAGAAGTCCCCGGATTCCTGGATCTGTCCTTCAGCACGATCTCCGCGTATGGGGCAAATGCCGCTATGGCGCATTATGCTCCCACCGAGGAGGGATGCGCGGAAGTGAAGCCGGAGGGCTTCTTGCTTGTGGACTCCGGCGGACAGTATCTGGGGGGTACCACAGATGTCACGCGCACGATCGCCTGCGGGCCGCTGACCGAGGAGATGCGGAGAGATTTCACATTGGTTGCGGCGTCGAATCTGAGACTGTTAAATGCCCGCTTCCCCCAGGGAACCAGCGGAGTCCATCTGGATATACTCGCCAGGGAGAAGCTGTACCGATACGGGCTCGATTATAACCACGGAGCAGGCCACGGAATCGGCTAGATCCGGAGCGTACACGAGGGACCCCAGAATATCAGCAAAGGCATCCGGAAGGCGGGATATCCTTTTGCCGCCGGCATGCTCATTTCCGATGAACCGGGCATTTACAAGGAAGGGCGTTACGGCATCCGGACCGAGACAATCCTGCTGTGCGTGAAGGACCAGAAGACTGAATTCGGAGAGTTTCTGCGCTTTGAACCCCTCACCCTGGTCCCCATCGACCGGGATGCCATTGACACTCATTATCTTGAGGAGACGGATCTGGACGCGCTCAACGCCTATCACCGAATCGTGCGGGAGGCCGTATCGCCCTGCCTCCAAGGGGAGGAGCTGGCATGGCTCCTCGCGGCCACAGAGCCTTTAAGCCGGGAAAGGCAGGCGGCAAGATGACCCTTCAGGACAATGAGAGGAGTGTGCAGGAAGATCTTTTTACTGTCGGGGAGCCGAAGGCGCAGCCGCCAAAGTGGATGCTTTGCACAAGGTGCATCGGCGCGGCAGTGATGCTCTGCATCCTGATCTATTTCAGCGGCCTCTTCTTCGGACCGTCTCTTTTGACGAATGTAAAAGCCACCGTGCCCTTTGAGAATGTGAGGCCAGTTGTCTTTTTTGTGCTGATCGCCCTGACCGTTCTGTCTGCTGCAGACGGCGTGAGGGCTTTCTTGCGGCATTGGCGCGGAGGGAAGGCCCTCACCGTGATGCGCTCGCCGCTCTCCGCCGTATTCAGTTTTCTCATCATCTTTTTGAATTCGGTGCTGAGCTTCTATGTGATCGAGCTGGTCAATAATTACTATCTCCTGAATATGAAGCAGCAGTACCTCTTCCTTGGCTGGATGATCACTTTTGTGATCTACCTGATTCTGGTTTTTGCCTTCAATTCCCTGACTGTGGGGATGTGCATCGGCAATATCCTGTTTCTATCGTGGGCCATCGTCAACTATTTCGTACAGCGCTTCCGGGGGATCCCGTTTCAATGGATCGATTTTGGGTCCATGGGAACCGGTATGTCCGTCTCCGGGAATTATAACTACACTCCTACATGGCAGATCATTGCAGGGATTGCCGTGACGGCCGCTGTGTGCGGCTTCTATCTCCACGCCGCTACAAAGCGGGTGTTTGCGCGCCTATGGGCGAAAATCCTGTCCCGGGGCATCGCAGCGGCGCTTCTTACAGGCTTTGTATTTGTGATCTTCCACACCAGTTTTCTCGCGGATCAGGGAATCTGGCTGAGGGACTGGCAGCCCTGGTACACCTACCGCCTGTTCGGGATGGAGGCCGGCTTCTTTGCATTTGCAAAAGCATCCTTCCCCCAGCCACCGGAGGACTACTCTGCAGCGAGGACAGCGGAGATCATTGCCTCTGTGCCCAAGGAGGGCAGTGGGGGACAAGGGGCGGACATCCCGGAGAACATCATCGTCATCATGAATGAGAGTTTTTCGGATCTTAGGGTCTATCCGAATTTCCGTTCGGACGCGGACCTGATGCCGGGCATTGACTCCCTTAATGAGAATACCCAGAAGGGCCGGCTCCTGGTCTCGGTCAAGGGCGGGACGACTGCCAATACCGAATACGAGTTCCTGACCGGCAACTCCTGCGTTCTGTCTCCCACGACGGTGGTTTACAATTCCTTCATCAAGCAGGACCAGTTCTCCCTGGCGCGCACCCTCGCGGCCCAGGGCTACGAGGTGAAGGCCCTGCATCCTTACGGCCCGCACGGCTGGAACAGGGATGTGGTCTATCCCCGCATGGGGTTTGAGACATTTTTACATATCGACAACTGCTTCGAAGGAGCGGAGAAGCTGCGCGGCTTCGTGAGCGACCGCGGCGACTACCAGGAGGTCATCCGCCAGGTGGAGTCCAAGGAGGACGGGCAGAAGCTCTTCCTCTTCAACATCACGATGCAGAACCACAGCGCCTACAAGAACGAGGACTTTGAGAGCACCGTGGACGTAGTCGGCTTTAAGGGGGACAATGAGGGCCAGGCGGAGCAGTACTGCTCCCTGCTGCGGATCTCGGACGAGGCTGTCATGGAGCTCATCGACTATTTCCGCAAGAGCGACGAGAAGACGCTGATCTGTTTCTTCGGCGATCACCAGCCTGAGATCGGCGATGATTTCTGGGAATACTGCTTCGGCAAATCTCTCGACAGCCTGGACTTCAGTGAGCAGCAGCTGGAATTTGAGACGACCTGGTTTATCTGGGCGAACTACGATATTCCGGAGCTGGAGGATGAGACGATCTCGGCGAACTATCTGTCCAGTTACCTCCTGTCCCTGACGGGGCTTGAGCGCACAGGCTACAACAATTTCCTGCTCGATATGCGCAAGGTGGCTCCGGCTATGAACTCCTTCGGCTACATCGATCCGGAAGGCAGCTCCATCCAGTGGGATTCCGGCGCGGAGGATCCGGAGGCCGCAAGGAAGCTGCAGGATTATAAATGCCTGATCTACAACGAGCTGACTGCCGGGAACGGCAGGGACGCGTCCTTCTTCGGGCTGGATGAATGATGTGACATACATCCGTTACTATTCACGGCCTATCTGCAATCAGGTTCCGGCTCATCATGCTTGCATGAATGAGACAGGTTCTGATTGCAGATAAGGCCTGTGAAGCAGGAACCTCCCCCTATCGCCTCAGACATAAGCAGCTTTCGCTGCGACATACGTGCGAAGCACGGATGGTCTGTG
>CADCQE010000354.1 GCA_902803505.1 uncultured Lachnospiraceae bacterium
ACTAGCCCAGGCATGGAGCATTAGCTCAGGTGGTAGAGCACTTGACTTTTAATCAAGTTGTCCGGGGTTCGAGTCCCCGATGCTTCACTTCACACGTTCGGAATTCTTCCGAACGTGGTTTTCACTTTACAGGCGGTTATGGCGGAATTGGCAGACGCGGCAGATTTAGGTTCTGTTGTTTTTAACGTGCAGGTTCAAGTCCTGTTAACCGCATTCATTTCCTTTTATCACTTATCAATATCATTTTTCAATTTTCATCCGAATACAGGAACAATTCTATGACAAAAGAGCAATATCTCACGATCCATGTGAACGACCTCCGCGCGTTGGCAAAGATGCGCGGTGTCAAAAAGACTGCTTCTATGAAGAAGAGCGAGCTTGTGGAGGCCATGCTGGAGCTTGACGCCGCGGCGTCTTCCGGCGATGTGCCGGGTGCAGCCTCGGAGACCGCAGCTTCCCCCATGCAGGCGAAAGCTCCGAAAAAGGACGGGCAGACGACTGCCGCGCAGGAAGGGGCGGCAGAGGATGCCGCTGCCGGGGAAGCGGCCGTGCAGAATACAGCCTCTCTGGAAGCAGGCTCTCAGGAGGCGGCCCCGGAAAAGGAGGCGCCTGCGCCCAAGAAGCGCACGAAGAGCGACGGAAAAAGAGGCACTCCGGAAGAAGGCAGGAAGAGGGGCAGGCCCGCGAAGGCGGCAAAGAAAGGCGAGCAGCCGCTGCCCGAGAAGGGCAGGCGCCTGCGCCTGAAGGAGTCTCCGGAAAAGGGGAAAAAGGAACAGGCTGCGGTTAGAAGCGGGCAGGAGACTGTCCGGGAGGCTCCCGCAACTCAGAAGCAGGAAACGGGTGCGGAGACAGTCCGGCAGGAGCGCCATGCGGAGCCCCGCACTGAGGAGCACCCCGAATCCCATGTGCAGGAGACTCCGCCTCATCCCGTATCCGATCAGGGAAATGCCGTGCGCGGAATCCTTGAGGTCATGCAGGACGGCTTTGGCTTCCTGCGCAGTGACAACTTCCTTCCCGGTGAGGAGGATGTCTATGTCTCTCCCTCCCAGATCCGCCGCTTCAATCTCAAGACCGGCGACATGCTGATGGGCATCAAGCGCGACCGCGCCCAGGGGGAGAAATACGGGGCACTCCTGTACGTCTCCAAGATCAATGACAGGCCGGCGGACGAAGCGAGGCACCGCTCGGTATTTGAAAATATGACTCCGATCTTCCCGAATGAGCGGATTCGGCTGGAGCGCCCGGATGGCTCAAGGGCCTCGAGAATCGTCGACCTGATCAGTCCCATCGGGAAGGGGCAGAGAGGCATGATCGTCTCCCCTCCGAAGGCCGGAAAGACCACACTTCTCAAAGATATCGCGAAGTCCATCCTTCTCGGCAATCCGGAGGCCAACCTGATCATCCTCCTGATCGACGAGCGCCCGGAGGAAGTGACGGATATGAAGGAATCCGTCCACGGCAGGAATGTGGAGATCATCTACTCCACCTTTGATGAGCTTCCCGAGCACCACCGCCGCGTCGCGGAGATGGTGATCGAGCGGGCGAAGCGGCTGGTGGAGCATCATGAGGACGTGATCATCCTCCTGGACTCCATCACGAGACTGACCCGCGCCTACAATATTCTTGTGCCCCAGAGCGGGCGCACATTGTCGGGCGGCCTGGATCCCACCGCGCTCTATATGCCCAAGCGCTTCTTCGGCGCGGCGAGGAACATGCGGGAGGGCGGCAGTCTGACCATTCTCGCTACGGCCCTCGTGGATACCGGCAGCAAGATGGACGACGTGGTTTACGAGGAATTCAAGGGCACGGGCAATATGGAGCTCATCCTCGACAGGAAGCTGCAGGAGAGGAGGATCTTCCCCGCGATCGATATTGTGAAGTCAGGAACCAGACGGGACGATCTGCTGCTGACTCCGAAGGAGCAGAAGGCCGTCGACATCATGCACCGCCGGATGAACGGCGCGAAGGCCGAGGAGGCCGTGGAACAGATCATCAATGCGTTTGCATACTATTCCACCAATGAGCAGGTTGTAAATGCAATCCTGCAGAAGTGGCAGGCATGATGAGCCGGAACCTGATTGCAGATTGGCCGTGAATAGGAACAACTGAACAAAATCTCCTATTGCAAAAGCGAATTCCTTATGCTATGATATGTCTTGCTGTTCATTTAAGGGAATAAAGAAACAAAGAAATAAAGAGGTGAGAAACAATGCGAGAGGGTATCCATCCGAACTACCAGCAGGCGACTGTAACCTGCAACTGCGGAAACACGTTTACGGTCGGGTCCACTAAGAAGGACATCCACGTTGAAATCTGCTCCAAGTGCCATCCGTTCTATACGGGTCAGCAGAAGGCTGCGCAGGCTCGCGGACGTATTGAAGCGTTCAATAAGAAGTACGGTGTGAAGGCTGCGGCCGAGAACTGATACAGTATGGTAACATTGGGGACGGGCGCTGCTCGTCCCTTTTATAGTCGTTAACGAAATGATATGCTGCGCAGAACCTTTCGTTTTCCCTATACTGCTTAACCTTAAGCGGTGACTGCAGCGATTCTATTGAAGAAGCAGTATAGCGGAATGCAACTCGTCCGGAGGACTCATATGCAGAAAAATTCAGGTATCGGCGGCCAGGCTGTCATCGAAGGCATCATGATGCGGAACGGGGAGAAGTATTCCATTGCGGCGAGAAAGCCGGACGGCGAGATCGCGATGACGACCCGTCCTTACAAGAGTGTCTTCCCCTGGAAACGGGTTCAGAAAATCCCCCTCCTTCGCGGAGTGGCGGCGTTTATAGATTCCCTTGTGGTCGGGGTCTCTTCCCTGATGTGGTCAGCGGACCAGGCCGTGGAAGAGGAAGAGACCGGTGAAGACGGGAAGCCCCTCCAAAAGAGCGAGGAGCAGCAGGCGAAGGAAGAGAAGCAGTGGAAATGGCTCATGACGGGAACCGTCGTCTTCTCCATTTGTTTTTCCGTCCTTCTCTTTATGCTGCTGCCGTTCTGGCTGTCAGGGCTTTTGAGGAGGGCGGGCGCCTCAGACGTGCTGGCGAGCTTCCTTGAGGCCATTCTCCGCCTTGCGATCTTTCTCGGCTACATGTTTCTGATCTCCCGCATGAAGGATATCCAGACCGTATTCGCTTATCACGGGGCCGAGCACAAATGCATCAACTGCATTGAACACGATCTCGACCTGACTGTGGAGAATGTCATGAAGAGCTCGCGCCAGCACCGCAGATGCGGCACCAGCTTTCTGCTGATCGTCATCTGCATCTCGGTGATCGTCTTCCTGCTCCTGGGGTTCGCCGGCATCAAGTCGGGGCTCTGGAGGCTGCTGTGGAGAATCATCCTGATTCCCGTCATCGCCGGCGTCTCCTTTGAGGCGCTGCGCTACGCCGGAAGCCATGAGGGCGGTATCATCGACCAGCTCGTGAAGCCCGGGCTTGCGCTCCAGAAGCTGGTGACCAGAGAGCCGAACGAGGCTGAGTGCGAAGTGGCCATCGCCGCCATCGAGGCGGTCTTTGACTGGCGCAAATGGCAGGGAAAAGAATGACAAAACGAGAGCTTGTTGCAAGGGGGACGGAGCGCCTCCTTGCTCTTGCGGTTCCGGGGGCGGAGTATGACGCCCGGGAGCTCTTCCTTGCGGCTGGCGGGGAGAGCCTCGCCTCCTATGCAGCCGGCCTGGCGGATGAGGTATCCGAAGAAGTGGCCGCGCGCTACGAGTCGATGCTCGCAAGGCGGGCCGCCCGCGAGCCTCTGCAGTATATTATCGGAAAATGCTGGTTCTACGGCAGAGAGTTCCTCGCCCGCAAGGGGGTGCTCATCCCGCGCTTTGACACGGAGACGCTGGTGGAGGCTGCTCTCGGACATCTGAAGGCGGGAATGCGCATTCTGGATCTCTGCACCGGCAGCGGCTGCATTCTGATCACCTTGCTCCTGGAAGGGCCGGAGAAGCTCGAAGGGTGGGGTACGGATCTCTCGGCCGACGCCCTCGCCTGCGCGGAAGAGAATGCCCGCCGCCTTGGGGCGGAGGCTTTCTTTTTACAGAGCGATTTATTCCGTCAGCTTGACGGAAAGTATGATATCATAACAGTAAACCCCCCTTACATTCCCAGCAGTGACATAGAGGGACTCGATGCAGAGGTGCGGGATTATGAGCCCCGCATGGCACTGGACGGGAGGGCGGACGGCCTGCATTTCTACAGAGCAATCTGTGCGGATGCCGGGCGCTTCCTGACAGAGGGGGGAAGGCTGTTTGCCGAGATCGGCGCGGAGCAGGGTGCGGAAGTGAGAGCACTCATGGAGCGGGCCGGTTTTCAGGAAGTGGACGTGGTCCGGGATCTGTCCGGCCGCGACAGAGTAGCACTTGGAGTATTTCGAAATGTTTGAACAGTTACAGGCGATACGCCACAGGCAAGAGGAGATCCTTGCAGAGCTGTCCTCTAAGGCCGTGCAGGAGGAGCCCTCCCGCGTCACGGCCCTCATGAAGGAGCAGGCGGAGCTGCAGCCGATAGCGGATACCTATGACGCCTACCTCGAGGCTGTGAAGGCCGGGGAGGACAGCCGCGAGCTGCTGAAAGAAGAGACGGACGCGGAGATGCGGGAGCTGCTTGCGGAGGAGATCGAGAATTCGGAGGAGGACGTCCGCCGCCTGCAGGATGAGCTGAAGCTCCTGCTCCTGCCCAAGGATCCCGATGACGGACGGAGTGTCATTGTGGAGATCAGGGCCGGGGCCGGAGGAGATGAAGCCGGCCTGTTCGCCGCGGATCTCTACCGCATGTACACGCGTTACGCCGACCGGAAGGGCTGGAAGAGCGGCATGATCTCCCTGAGCGAGAGCGGGATCGGCGGCTTCAAGGAGTGCACCTTCCAGATCGACGGGCGGGATGTTTATTCCCGCCTCAAGTACGAGAGCGGCACTCACAGAGTGCAGAGGATTCCGGTGACCGAGAGCGGAGGCCGGATCCACACATCCACGGCGACGGTGGCGATCATGCCCGAGGCGGAGGAGGTGGATGTGGAGATCGACCCGAAGGACTGCAAGTTCGATGTGTTCCGCGCATCGGGAAATGGAGGCCAGTGCGTCAACACTACGGACTCCGCTGTCCGGCTCACGCACCTGCCGACGGGGATCGTGGTCTCCTGTCAGGATGAAAAATCCCAGATCAAGAACAAAGCGAAGGCCTTGAAGGTCCTCCGGGCGAGGCTCTATGATCTGGAACAGCGCAGGAAGCATGAAGAGAGGGCGGACCTGAGGCGCAGCCAGGTGGGCACGGGGG
>CADCQE010000355.1 GCA_902803505.1 uncultured Lachnospiraceae bacterium
CATACCCGGATTTTCTCCCGAACGGAATGTGGAAGACTATGCTCGAGAAGGAGAAAATTACAGATCTGATCATCAGTGATATCATGGTGACGCCTGAGGTCAGGGCAGAGATAGAAGTGGCGAAAGAGAAGTTCGGCCTTCGGAACGTGATCTATATGCATTCTCTGATGGGCGGGCCGACGCTCGGACCGGCTGAGCTCGTGTATAATGAATACAATTACCACATGCTGAAGCGCCGCCCGGATGTGGTCTTCCTTAATGACCTGCTCACGCGCTATGCGAATGCACCGATCCGCTATGACGACTCGACCGGTGAGAGAGTAGCCTTCATCATGCATACATCGGGCACAACGCAGGGCACGCGCAAGCTCCTGCCATTCACGGACAAAGTGATAAACCAGACGCAGAGTTTGATGCCAAAGAGCTATCACGGCATGGTGGAGGGCCCGGATGCCGATAAACCCTTCCGCGCCCTGCAGGTGTTTGATTTCAGTTCCATCATGGCTCTTGCCGGACAAGTTGTTAATCCACTTTTGCACGGTGATGCGATCGTATGTACTTACTTCGGCTTTATGCATCCCAAGTTCATCCGGGCAATCGATTACTATAACATCGACGTTATACAGATTACCGGCTTTATGGTGGACAAGTGGCTCGACTTCAGCGGGATCGACAATATCGATTTCTCATCCCTGAAGGTAGTAGGCATGTCGGGCGGCTACATTTCTCCGGAAAAGATGGAACGGTACAGAGAATTCTTTAAAGCGCACGGTTATAAGTACGACATCATAACGGGTTACGGCTCCTCCGAAGCGGGGGGCAAGCCTATGTTTGCGCCAAAGGGCAATGACAAAGATATCCTGGGCTACGCGGAAGACAGTGAGAGTATACGTATCCAGGATGAAAATGACGGGAAGTTCTACAGGATTGAAGACGGTCCAAGAACGGGCATACTGCATAAGCTGTCCAATGTGCGTGCCGGCAATGAGCTTGACGGCAAAGTGCTGTTTGAGTATACGAAAATAGACGGCAAAGATTTCCTGTGCACCAATGATCTTGTTCGTGTCAACGAAGACGGAAGTCTCTCATTTGCCGGAAGGGCGGACAAGTACTTTGTGAACAACGACGGAAGATCATTTGACTCCGGTATCGTGGAAACGGCCATGTCAATGCATTCTGCTGTGGACAGATGTGCCGTTGTTCCGATGATGGAAAAACGCATTCATGACACTGTACCTGTTTTCTATGTGATTCCCGCCGTTAAGGGAAAGGGTGCAGCAGAGTCAATCCGCCAGGCCTTTGTGGATGTCTATGTAAAGGATAAAAAGATCGGAGCTGACAATATCCCGACACAGTTTATCCTGGTGGAGGACATACCTCTCAACGCAAACGGTAAGCTTGACATCTTCCGGATTACGCGTGAAAGGATCGGAGGCGAAGCGTACGACCTGGTTCCTGTTTTTACAGACGGAGAACTCACGGATATACAGACAAAGTATGTGGAAAGTGTCAACAGCATGACTGCAGGAACTGTGCCGCACGGAATGGAGAATCACTCGGCCTACAATATGTTCGATCTTTTCAATGCGGCCGCGCCTTCCGGAAAGACTGCAGGAAGTTCTCTCCATGACCCGTTCGGAATCTTAGGGACACTGCTCCCACATGGGGACAAGAGCAGGAAAAACAGCAGTTTGCCTGAGATACCGGAGGTTGTCAGGAAGGCAGTGTTGAAATACGGAAACAGGATGATAGGAATGATCTCTACCGGAAGAAAAACGATTGATTTTGATTTTGAGGATTTTTCAGAACAATGAGCGAGATCATCAAAGCGCTGATCAGAGATTCTCATTAATCAACAAAAACTCCTGACGACTATTGAAACAGATGTGGTTGTCAGGAGTTTTTATATCTCACATGTACATTGGTGAGGTTTTGTTGTGATGCTAAATATGTGTTACAATTATACAAAGGCAATCATTTCTGTTTAACGATTACTATACACCGGGTATTTGGCGCTTACGATGTAACTTGCAGTAATCGTATTTATTCTATTCACGCATATGTCCGGCACCCCTGATATAGACAAATCTTTTGACATATACTTCGGTCAGCTTAAATAAGGAGCGTGTTATATGGGAAAAAAGATAACCGTTATTTTGATGGTACTGTTCCTCGTTCTGGGAGGCTTGGCCTGTTCAGCAGCCGGGCAGGAAGAAACGGAATCGCAGGGGCAGGATTCTGATGAAAGGATACTTCAGGAACTGGATGGGAAGCGATTCGGCGTGCAGACCGGCTCTACGTTTGACAAGGATGTTCTCTCCTGGTTTCCAAACGCTCAGATTGTCTATTACAACAGCCTTCCGGATCTGGTCGTAGCGCTGCAGACGGGAAAAATCGATGCATTTCCATCGGACGCAATCGCTTTGGAAATGATGAATGACCAGAATGACAGTGATTCCATCAGAGCGCTGAAGCCCTTTATGGATGAGTATTCCTGCGGATTCGTATTTGCCAAAACGCCTGATGGAGGACAGCTCAGGGATTCGTTCGACGAGTGGATGAGCAGCGCCGAGGCCAGCGGCCAGCTGGAGCAAATGATGGATAAGTGGCTCCATGCCGCCGAAGAAGATAAAACGATGCCTGATTATAAGGCACTTACTGCCGAAAAAGGAACTCTGGTATTTGCGACAGAGGCAGGCTTCCCGCCTTTTGACTACCTTCGCTCCGGGGAAGTTGTCGGATTTGAAGTGGAGATGGCAATTGACTTCTGTGAGGCTTATGGTTACGGCATAGAGATCATGCCGATGAGCTTTGACGGCATCCTTCCTGCAGTCCAGACCGGAAAGGTGGATTTTTCAGCCTCCGGTTTTGCGATTACGGAGGAACGAAAGGAAAGTATCAACTTTTCCAAACCTTACTATACCGGCGGAACCAAGATAGTGGTTCGCAATACAGCGTCTTCTGATAAGAATTCTTTCATTGCCAAAACGATGGAAAGCTTTGATAAGACTTTCCTGCGGGAAGACCGCTGGAAACTGTTTGTGGAAGGCAGCTTTAACACGCTTGTGATCACAGTGTTTTCCATTCTTTTTGGTACATTACTTGGCTTTCTGGTATATATGCTCTGCAGAAGCCGGGGTGTCATTGTAAATAGCGTAACATCCGGGTTTACATGGCTGCTGCAGGGGATGCCGGTCGTTGTTCTGCTGATGATCCTTTATTATATCGTCTTTGGCAAGACATCGCTTGGAGGTATGGTGATCTCCATTATCGGGTTTACACTGGTATTCGGTGTATCCGTGCTTGGCATCCTGAAAACCGGCGTGGCAGCCGTGGATCACGGACAGACAGAAGCAGCATGCGCACTTGGGTGCACTTCCCGACAGGCCTTCTTCCATATCATTCTTCCGCAGGCGCTTCCGTTTATGACGGGCCCGTATAAAGGAGAAATAATTGGTCTTGTGAAAGCAACTGCTATTGTCGGCTATATCGCAGTCCTGGATCTGACTAAGATGGGTGATCTGGTGCGCAGCCGGACCTATGAAGCCTTTTTCCCGCTGATTGCTGTAATGGTCATCTATTTTATTCTGGAAGGGATTCTGGGGGCTTGTGTCAGAAGCATTGCCAAAAAGACCAATCCGCGTAAGAAGAACAAGGGAACGCTTCTGAAAGGAGTTAATCGACATGATTAAACTCGAACATGTGAAGAAAGAATATCCGAATGTGACACCGTTACAGGATGTGACAGTAGAAGTGCATAAAGACGACGTGATTTCCGTCATCGGTCCGTCAGGTACCGGAAAGAGCACACTGCTGCGCTGCATCAATCTGCTGGAACAGCCGACATCAGGCAGAATCTGGGTAGATGGAATGGAAATCACTGATCCGGCGTGCGATATCTATAAAGTCCGTCAGAAGATGGGCATGGTTTTTCAGCACTTTAATCTCTTTGGACATATG
>CADCQE010000356.1 GCA_902803505.1 uncultured Lachnospiraceae bacterium
AGCATATCCTTCGGAAGCCCAAGATCAATCAGGTCCTGATCCGCTGTTTCAGCAAACAGCATAAAATCCTGCGCTGCCGGAATGACCTGTGGTGTGACGATCATGTCATAAATCTGGATCGCACCGGTTTTCGGGTTCACTTCACATTTCTTGTTCTTCGCCCAGTCATATGCTTCATCGTGGTGATCAACCCAAAGGAGGAGATAGACTCCCGTCTCCGGCTGTCTGACCACAATGCCGCGATACGTATCATCAATACGGACAGAGCAGATTTTTTTATCCTGGCAGTTATTCAGCTTCTCATAATTGATGCCGGGAGCAATCGGGTTATTCCGGAATTTATTCATAAACTCCGTCACTTTTCCCTGAATCTGCCGAGGCAGCGCGGCAAATGCATTCAAAAAGTCTGCGGATATTGCTACTTTTACGTTCTCAGCCATCTGTCAGCCCTCCCCAAAAGCTTTTTCTATTTCATCTGCGGAAGCAAAAATCTTCCAGCCGGTTTTTTCTGCACGATCGCGATCCGCAAGCTGCGCTTCCGTCATGTATCCGATCTTCCTGCTGATCCAAGCAAGTTCAATCTCCGCAAAGACCTCACCGGACGCGTTGGCCAGCTCATAGCCGGCTTCATCAGGAGCCGCCAGCCCGCGGCTTTCCAGCAGCTCCGCCATCCTGACTGTATCATCGTCAAAGAGCAGTTCACGAATCTGTGCCCAGCCCTCCGTAGAGGGCGTAGGTTTGTTGTCTTCCGCTGCCGTCTCGTTCTGCCCGTAAGGAAGAGCGTCATATGCGTGCTGATCCAAACCCGTCCTGCAAGCAGCTGTAAATCCTTTACAGAACTGCATCACGTTGAGAAACTGCCAGAAACCGTTCCATTCCTGCTCATACTTATCGGTACGGCTTTCCGTACGGTCATCCAGCAGAGAGAGCACAGTTACCGGCGCGGTTCTGTCCGCTTTCATGGTTGCAGCCGGAATACCGGCATAGACATACAGGTGCGCATCAGAAGTCCTCGGTATCCATGTTCCAAAGAATGTTCCGGGGTGAACAAAGCTGTCTTCTGTAAAATGAAGCTGAGCATTTGCCTTTCCCACTGCGTCATTCCAGTCAACAAAGGCCAAATTGTTTGCAGCTTTTGAGGGGTCCAGAAGAGACAGGGAATAGGCACGAGCCTGGGCTTCGAACACCTTCTCGGAGTCCTCCATGTCAAGGTACCGCATCAGAAGCTCGAAGGTCGACATCTTGGCAGGACGCAGGGCTTCCGCTTTTGCGGCACTGACAGTTGGCTGATACATTTTTGCGCCTGTCGGCATCTTCTCCGGGGTCAGCGTCGGTGTGGCATAATCCCCCTGTGTCTGGAAAACGGACTGAACATCCCGCCAGCTCAATGTCCATACGTGATAGCGACCGCTTCTGCGAATTGCTTCCCTCTTGAGGGTGTCATCCGCAACTTTATCCTTGTGGTAAATGAAGCCATCCGTAAAAACTGCGACAGGAAGCTTTTCTGATTTTCCGATCGGCCGGATCATGAAGTCCGGCTTGCATTGGACCGTCACGCCCTCTGTCGGGCCCAGCATCACCTGCGGTTCAATCTCCCAGGTCGACTGATTGACTTTCAGCACATAGCCTTCCTTATCGTTTATGAGAGATTTAGAGATTTCAACATTTCGGTTTTCGTTGCCCATCTGTGCGATGGCCTCTACGAAACGGCGCTCCAGTTCACTGTCGAAAAGTGAGTTCACCGGAATATTGCCCAGTTTTTCGATTTTCGTCAGATTGTCTTTCCCGCTCAAAATGGATTTCAAGATCCGAATTGCAGCGCTGCGGGAAATATTGCCGATGTTCTGGCTCTGGCGGTAAGCATACAGGCAATGGTAACAGCCGTCTTTCTGTGGGTCCTCCTTGCAGGTGCACTGTTCCAGCTTTTGGAGCGCCCGCTCAAAGATGTCGATCAGAGACCCTTCTTCGTTCATGAGCTGCTTCAGGTAGCCGGTTCCACCCGGAACAGAATCATAGATTACGAGATACTGTTTCCGGTAGTCCGCATCCGGGACCGGTACTTCGCTGACCGTGGCGCGAAGATGATCCACGTTGCCGAAGTATTCTCTCATCCCCAACATGAAGGCAGCGGTGAAGGATTCTGTTCTTACAGTTGAGGAATCCATTGTCGTAGCTGGGATCAGAATACGCAGAGCTTCCGTGGCAAATTCACGATAGAGGAATAGACATTCCTCATAGGGATCGTTATCGAGGAACTGCGTTTTCCGGGTTTTGCAATAAAAAGTATGATCCTTGGGGCTCGGATGCTCCGGCATGATTTTTCCGCAGTATCTGCAGATTTTGAAGCCCTTGCGGACATCTTCAACGCCGGATACGGTCATTCGCTCGCCGACCATGTCGCTTTCGCCGAAGTTGATTTCCCGTAGAGTGGCCTTCTTTACGAATTCATAACCAAAGGCAAAATCTTCATTGTCCATCTCATACGCCTGGGAGATATCATGATCTTCATCGACATCTACCAGCAGCTGTTTGCAGTAGAAGACATTGGAACGGTCAT